>NZ_JBHWYY010000095.1:0-15028 GCF_042728595.1 Isoptericola sp. NPDC060185
GGCTGGTCGGGCCTGGCGGGAGCCGCGAGGAACGAGCGGCGGATGGCGCGCCTCGCGACACGAACGCCCCGACCCCGCGCTCGTCCGGAACGCACCCTTGTTCGTGACGCCGGCACCACCGGGGTGCGGCGCGTGCGTGAGGGCGCGCCCCGGGCGGCAGGCAGGGGTGAGGGGGTCTGGGCTGTATCGAGGGTGATGGCGGGGCGAGGTGCTGTCTGTGCTGTCAGTGCTGTCTGTGCTGTCAGTCGCGGAGGGCGGCGACCTCGGCGGCGGAGGTGCCGGAGTCGCGGAGGAACTGCTCGCAGCGCTCGGCCTCGTCGGTCTCGCCGATCCGGGCGGCCGCGGTGGCGAGCGCGGCGAGGGCGCGCAGGAAGCCCTGGTTCGGGACGTGGTCGGCGGGGATCGGGCCCTGGCCGCGCCAGCCGGCGCGCCGCAGCGCGTCGAGACCGCGGTGGTAGCCGGTGCGCGCGTACGCGTACGCCGTGACGGACCGCGCGGCGCTGGGCTCCGCGCCCGCGCCCGCGCCGTCCAGGGTGCGCTCCGCCAGCACGGCCCAGGCCAGCGACGACGCGGGGTGGTCGGCGGCGAGCTGCGCGGGGTCCGCGCCGACGTCGAGGCCGTCGCGCACCTGGGGGTGGTCGTCGGGCAGGCGGGTCGGGGGCGGGCCGGCGAGCAGGTCGTCCACAGGGGAGGTCATGGGCCCATTCTGGCCCCCGGGCCGGACCGTGCTCCTCGAGCGCCGCGTACGGCCGGTCGCGGGTACGCTCGGCAGCATGATCGAGATCGCGACGTCATCGACGACGACGACGCTCGTGATCGCCGGTGACCTCGACCTCGCGGAACGCGACCAGTTCCCGGAGATCGCCACCCGGGTGGTCGGGCTGCGGCGGCAGCTGCTGGTGATCGACATGTGTCGGGTCACGTTCATGGACTCGACGGGCGCCGCGTTCCTCATCTCCCTGGCGGACTCCGGTCGCAAGCGCGGCGGCGCCACCGTGCTGCGCGGCGCCGACGAGCGCGACCTGTTCGTCCTCGAGGTCTGCGGCGCGCTGGACCTGTTCCGCATCGACCGCGACCACCGGTGCGAGTCGGCCCCGGCGCAGCCCGCCCCGGCCTCGCACCACCCGGCCGGCTGAGCGCGCCCGACCGGCGCGCAGGTCACGGGCGGGTAAACTCGGGCGCGGCCCGGCCGGGGAGGCCCGCCTGCTCAGATGACGTGGGTGACGAGCCGGGCCTCGTCGACGCGAGGAGATTTCATGCCAGCCGTGGTGCTCGTCGGTGCCCAGTGGGGCGATGAGGGCAAGGGGAAGGCCACGGACCTGCTCGGGTCCCGGGTCGACTACGTCGTGAAGTTCAACGGCGGCAACAACGCGGGCCACACCGTCGTCATCGGCGACGAGAAGTACGCCCTGCACCTGCTGCCGTCCGGCATCCTGTCGCCCGGCGTCGTCCCGGTGATCGGCAACGGCGTGGTCGTGGACATCGACGTGCTGTTCGAGGAGCTGGACGACCTCGTCGCGCGCGGCGTGGACGTCTCCCGACTGCTGGTGTCCAGCCAGGCGCACGTCATCGCCGGCTACCACCGCACGCTCGACAAGGTCACCGAGCGCTTCCTGGGCAAGCGCCGCATCGGCACCACCGGCCGCGGCATCGGGCCGGCGTACGCCGACAAGATCAACCGCGTCGGCATCCGCATCGCGGACCTGTTCGACCCCAAGATCCTGCGGGAGAAGGTCGAGGGCTCCCTCGACCAGAAGAACCACCTGCTGGTGAAGGTCTACAACCGCCGCGCCGTCGAGATCGACGAGACGGTCGACGAGCTGCTCGCGCACGCCGAGCGGCTGCGCCCCATGGTCGCGAACACGCCCCTGGTGCTGAACCAGGCGCTCGACGCGAACAAGACCGTGCTGTTCGAGGCCGGCCAGGCGACGATGCTCGACATCGACCACGGCACCTACCCCTTCGTCACGTCGTCCAGCGCCACCGCGGGCGGCGCGGTGACCGGCTCCGGCATCGGGCCCACCCGGGTCGACTCCGTCATCGGCGTCATCAAGGCGTACACGACGCGCGTCGGCGAGGGCCCGTTCCCCACCGAGCTGTTCGACGACATGGGCGAGTACCTGCTCAAGACGGGCGGGGAGTACGGCGTCACCACCGGCCGCGCGCGCCGCTGCGGCTGGTACGACTCCGTCATCGCGCGCTACGCGGCCCGCATCAACGGCCTCACGGACCTCGTGGTGACCAAGCTGGACGTGCTCACCGGCCTCGAGAAGGTGCCGGTCTGCGTGGCCTACGACGTCGACGGCACGCGCTACGACGAGATGCCCGACGACCAGTCGGCGTTCCACCACGCGAAGCCGATCTACGAGGAGATGCCGGGCTGGTGGGAGGACATCTCCCACGCCCGCAGCATCGAGGACCTGCCCCCGAACGCGCAGGCGTACCTCGCGCGGCTCGAGGAGCTCTCCGGCTGCCGCGTCTCCGCCGTGGGCGTGGGCCCGCGCCGCGACGAGATCATCCCGGTGCACGACCTCATCCACGCGCGCGGATGACGGCGACGGGCCAGGTCGTCGACGCGCTCGCGCCCACGGGCGTGCTGCGCGCGGTGATCAACCTCGGCAACCCCGTGCTCGCGCAGGGGACCCGGCAGCAGCCGGCCGGGGTGACCGTCGACCTGGCCCGCGAGCTGTCCCGGCGCCTCGGCGTCGAGGGCGTGCTGGAGTGCGTCGACGCGGCGCGGCACTCGTTCTCCGCGGTCGCCGACGGTCGCGCCGACGTCGGGTTCCTCGCCGTCGAGCCCGAGCGGGCCACCCAGGTCGCGTTCACCGCCCCGTACGCGCTGATCGAGGGCGTGTTCGCCGTGCCGGAGGGCTCGCCCGTGCGCGCGGCCGACGACGTCGACCGGCCGGGCGTGCGGGTCGGCGTCAAGCAGGGCTCCGCGTACGACCTGTACCTCACGCGCACCCTGGAGCACGCGGAGGTGGTGCGCGGCGCCGACGGCGTCCTCGCCTTCGAGGAGGGCGGCCTCGAGGTCGCGGCCGGCATCCGCCAGCCCCTGACGCGGTACGTCGCCGAGCACCCCGGCCTGCGGGTCGTCGAGCCGCGGTTCACCGAGATCCGCCAGGCCGTCGCCACCGGCCGCGACCGCGATCCCGTCGCCGTCGCGTGGCTGCGCGACACGGTCGCGGACCTGGTCGCGGACGGCTTCGTCGCCGCGTCGCTCGCCCGCTCGGGGCAGGACGCCACCGTCCCCGCCTGACGGACTCCTACGACGGCACGACCCCGCGCCTCCTACACTGGGCGCCCGTGAAGATCCTCGTCGTCGGGACCGGTGCCCGCGAGCACGCCATCGTCCACGCCCTCGCGTCGGAGGAGCCCGCGCACGAGCTGCACGCCGCCCCGGGCAACCCCGGCATGGCCGCGCAGGCCGCCCTGCACCCCGTCGACGCGAACGACGGCCGCGCCGTCGCCGCCCTCGCCCGCTCCCTGGGCGTCGACCTGGTCGTCGTCGGCCCCGAGGCCCCGCTGGTGGCCGGCGTCGCCGACGTCGTCCGCGAGGCCGGCGTCCCCGTCTTCGGCCCGTCGGCCGAGGGCGCCCGCCTCGAGGGGTCCAAGGCGTTCGCGAAGGACGTCATGGCCGCCGCGAACGTGCCGACCGCCATGGCGCACGTGTGCGCCACCGTCGACCAGGTCGCCGACGCGCTCGACGCGTTCGGCGCCCCCTACGTCGTCAAGGACGACGGGCTCGCGGCCGGCAAGGGCGTGGTCGTCACGTCCGACCGCGACGCCGCGCTCGCCCACGCCCGCGAGGCGCTCGACGCGCGCGGGGCGGACGGACGGGTGGTCGTGGAGGAGTACCTGGACGGCCCCGAGGTGTCGCTGTTCTGCCTGAGCGACGGCGCCACGGTCGTGCCGATGGTGCCCGCCCAGGACTTCAAGCGCGTGGGCGACGACGACGCCGGCCCCAACACCGGCGGCATGGGCGCGTACACCCCGCTCGACTGGGCGCCGTCGGGCCTGGTCGCCGAGGTGCTCGACCGCATCGCGCAGCCCACCGTGGACGAGATGGCCCGCCGCGGCACCCCGTTCTCCGGCGTGCTGTACGTGGGCCTGGCGCTGACGAGCCGCGGCACCCGCGTGGTCGAGTTCAACGCCCGCTTCGGCGACCCGGAGATCCAGGCCGTCCTCGCGCGCCTGCGCACCCCGCTGTCCGGCGTGCTGCTCGCCGCCGCCACCGGCCGCCTCGACGCCATCGAGCCGCTGCGCTGGTCCGACGACGCCGTCGTCAACGTGGTCGTCGCGTCGCAGGGCTACCCCGAGTCGCCCCGCAAGGGCGACCCCATCACCGGCATCGACGACGCCGAGGCGCTGGACGACGTGCACGTGCTGCACGCCGGCACCGCCGTCGTCGACGGCGCGCTGGTGTCCGCCGGCGGCCGCGTGCTGTCCGTCGTGGGCCGGGGCGCCGATCTCGCCGCCGCGCGCGCCGCGTCGTACGCGGGCGTCGCGAAGATCGCGCTCGACGGGTCGCACCACCGCAGCGACATCGCGCTCAGGGCCGAGCGCGGAGAGGTCGCCGTCCCCGGGGCCTGATGGGTACCTGTCCCCGGGCGTGAACTGTGGAAAACCTGCAAGACAACCCGGAGACTCCGCTACTGTCCGAGCGGACCTCGAAGGGAGCCCACCCATGTCACACGCCACGCCGCCCGGCACGCCCGAACCCGACCCGCGCTCGGCCGACCACGCCTCGGACGCTCCGACCGACCCCGTGCTCCTCGACCTGACGCCCGGGGAGGTGGTCTCGGCGCCCGCGCCACGTCGCCGCGGTCGCACGGTCGCGACGATCGGGATCGCCGCCGGCGTCGTGCTCGTCGGCGGGGCCGGGGCGGTCGCGTACGCCATGCTGTCGGGGGCGGGCACGCAGCCGCACGACGTGCTGCCGGCCGGCTCCCTCGCGTACGCGAGGGTCGACCTCGACCCCTCGGCGGGGCAGAAGGTGGAGATCCTGCGGCTGCTGCAGAAGTTCCCCGCCCTGGCCGACTCCGTGGGCGACGAGGAGGCCGACCTGCGGACCCTGTTCGTCGAGGAGGCGTTCGGGGAGGACTGCGACGTCGACTTCGCCGCCGACGTCGAGCCATGGCTCGGTCAGCGCGTCGGTGTCGCGCTCCTCGACGAGCCGTTCGAGCCCGTCGTGGCGATCCAGGTGGACGACGAGGGGGAGGCTCGGAAGGGCATCGCCGAGCTCGCAGACTGCTCCGGCGCGGAGGCCGGTGGTGTCGCCTTCCTCGACGGCTACGCGATCGTCGGTGCCGAGCAGGCGACGGTCGACGCCGCGGTCGCGGCGGCCACCGAGGCGTCGCTCGGCGACGCGGAGAAGTTCACGGCGGCCGTCGGGAGGCTCGGCGACCAGGGCGTCGCGTCGGGCTGGGCCGACTACGGGGCGATCATGGCCCACCCCGAGGTGGCCGACCTGATGGCGCAGGGGCTCGAGCAGCCCGGGCAGCCGCAGCTCGACGTGCCGGGGCTGACCGACGACCTGGGGGCGGCCGCCGTGGTGCTCCGCGCCGAGTCGTCGGCCATCGAGGTGCGTGGCGTCTTCGAGGGCGCCGAGGCGATGCTCGGCGAGTCGTCGCTGGACCCGGCGCAGCTGCCCGGCTCCACCGCGCTCGCCTACGGCACCGCGATGTCGGACGAGTATGCGACGCAGTACGCCGACCTCCTGACCGACGCCCTCGTCGGGGCGGGCGGGGAGCAGGCGAGCGCCGAGGTCGAGGCGACGCTCGGGGTCTCGCTGGACGAGCTCACCACGCTCCTGCTGTCCGACCCGCTCCTCACCGTCGGCGAGCGCGGCCTGGACGGCCTGGACGCGTTTGCGGGCCCCGAGAGCGTCGAGAGCCTCGACGTGGCGCTGCGGTCCCACGGCGACCAGGCGGAGCTCCGCGACATCGACGAGCGCCTCGCCGGCGCGATCGAGTCCGCCGCCGGCGTCCGGCTCACGGTGCAGGACGTCGACGGTGGCGTGGCGCTGGCGACGTCCGAGAGCGCCCTCGAGGTCGGCTCCGGCCTGGCGGCGTCCGACGCGTTCCGCTCCGTGGTCCCGTTCGACCGGGTCTCGTCGCTGGTCTACCTCGACGTCGACAAGCTCGCCCCGGTGATCGAGCTCGGCGCCGAGGGAGACGAGGACGTCCTCGCGAACCTGGAGCCGCTGCGGGCGCTCGGGTCGTCGAGCAGCGGCGACGAGTTCGCGCTGCGGTTGTCGTTCGACGGCTGACGACCGGCCGCTGACAGGCGGCCGCCGGCGACCTGACGTCGGCCTCCGGCGGTGACCGCGCGCGGTCACCGCCCGGGGGCCTCCGGGACGTCCCAGGGAAGTTCACCGTGCCGTCGATCCGGACCAGGCGGTCGGCGATCGTCAGGCCCGCGCCGCGGTCGGGGACGTGCCGGAACCAGCGGCGGTCGGCATCGGCCAGGCCGGAGACCGTCACCGTCCCGGAGGATCCGCCGCGCGCCACGACGTGGTAGGTGTCGATGCGGTCCCGGTCGGTGCCCGAGTAGAGGCGCACGCCGCCCGCTCAGCGCGGCGCCGACCAGGTGACGGTGAACGGACGGGGCTGTCCGGTAGGGGGGCCGATGGACTCCGCGCGGCAGGATCGCGGACACGCGCGCCCCGGCCCGACGCCGGATGCGAGACTGTGCGTCGTGACCGAGACGCACGATGTCGACCAGCCCGGTGCCGACCAGAACGACGCCTTCGCGGGCGGACCGCTCGACCTGCCGGGGTGGCGGCACGTTTACTCCGGCAAGGTGCGCGACCTGTACGAGCCCGCCCTGCCCGCGCTGGGCGGGGTGCACCCGCTGGGCGACGTGGTGCTCGTGGTCGCGTCCGACCGGCTCTCGGCTCACGACCACGTGCTCAGCCCCGGGATCCCGGACAAGGGCGTGGTGCTCACGCAGCTCAGCCTGTGGTGGTTCGAGCAGCTCGCGGACGTCGTGGACAACCACGTGGTGTCCACGGAGGCGAGCGCCGAGCCGGGCGACGGCCTGGTGCCCGACGTCGTCGCCGGGCGCGCGATGATCTGCCGCCGGCTCGAGATGTTCCCCGTGGAGTGCGTGGCGCGCGGCTACCTGACGGGCTCCGGCCTCGCCGAGTACCGGGCGTCCGGCGAGGTCACGGGGATCCCGCTGCCGGCGGGCCTGGTCGACGGGTCGCGGCTGCCCGAGGCGATCTTCACCCCCGCCACCAAGGCCGCGGTCGGGGAGCACGACGAGAACGTGCCCTTCGCGGAGGTGGCGCGCCGGATCGGCGACGACGCCGCGGTCCGCCTGCGGGAGCTCACCCTCGCCGTCTACTCCCGCGCCGAGCAGATCGCGCGCGAGCGCGGCGTGATCCTCGCGGACACCAAGCTGGAGTTCGGCGTCGACCCGGCCACCGGGGCCACGGTGCTGGGCGACGAGGTGCTCACGCCCGACTCGTCGCGGTTCTGGCCCGCCGACGACTGGGAGCCGGGTCGCACCCAGGCCAGCTTCGACAAGCAGATCGTGCGCGACTGGCTCACCTCGCCCGCGTCCGGCTGGGACCGCGCGTCCGACACGACGCCGCCCGCCCTGCCGGCCGACGTCGTCGAGCGCACCCGCGACCGCTACCTCGAGGTGTACGAGCGGCTGACCGGGGCGCCCCTGCGCTGAGGCGCGCCCCGGTCGGGGTCAGAGACCGCTGCCGCGCACGCTGTCCACGAGCGGCGACCCGTCGCCGTCCTCGACGACGCACAGCAGTTGCCGGTCGCCGATGGCCCACGACACCTCGTCGGGCCCGATGTAGTACGCGGTCAGGGTCGTCTCCGCGGGGTCGATGCCCACGTACGACTCGAACGCCGGCACGCAGGTGTCCGTGAACGCTTGCTCGAGGCCGGCCTCGCCGGGGTAGTCGCCGCCGGGGAGCTGGGACACCGCGAACACCTCGGCCGCGTGCGGCGCGGTGCAGTCGGCGGGGGTGATGCCCTCGACCGTGGTGGAACCGGCGGGGTAGTCGAAGCACTCGCCGACGCCGTAGTCGAGCCCGGCGCCCTCCTGGATCCCCTGCTGGTAGCTCTCCTTGAACGCGTCCTGGAGGTCGTCGTTGGTGGCGACCAGCGCGATCAGCGCGATGAAGACGATCCAGCCGATGGTGCTCAGGGCGCCCAGCACGATGCCGGCGATGGCCAGACCGCGGCCCGACCGCGCCGGGTCCTTGGTGCGCACGACGCCGGCGATGCCGAGGCCGAGCGGGACGAGCGCCAGGCCGAGGATGCCGGTGACGAGCGCCGCGATCGACACGCCGTCGGTCTTGCGGGGCGGGGCGTAGCCGTACGGCGGCTGGCCGCCGTAGGGCGTCGCCGGCGCGGACGGGTCGTACGGGCCCTGGCCGCCGGGCTGTGCGCCGGGCTGTGCGTACGGCGCCTGCGAGTAGGACGGCGTCGCGCCGGGCTCCGTGTAAGGCTGCGGGCCGCTCGGGGCAGGCCCGGACGAGCCGGCGTCGGGGGCGGAGTACGGGTCGGGGGCGCTGCCGCCGGAGGGCGGAGGAGTGGGTGCGGACATGCTTCCTCGTCGATCGTTGCGGTCGTCGGTTCACGCGGGGTCGGCGGCGCCGGCGTCCGGCAGCGTTCCGCGGCGTCCCGAGGCTAGCGTGCCGACGGTAGACTCGTCGCGGAATCCCGCCGTCGTGCTCCCGCTCTCACGCGCGCGCCCCGCTGCGCCGCGCGTGCGGGATCCCGGAGCGGCGGCCACCTGACTACCCGGTCACGATCCAAGGAGCACCCGTGGGACGCGTCGTCGTCGAGGTCATGCCGAAGCCCGAGATCCTGGACCCCCAGGGCAAGGCCGTCGTCGGGGCGCTGCCGCGCCTCGGGTTCACCCAGTTCAGCGGGGTGCGCCAGGGCAAGCGGTTCGAGCTCGAGGTGGACGGCGAGGTGACCCCCGAGGTCCTCGCCGCCGCGCAGCAGGCCGCCGAGACGCTGCTGTCGAACCCGGTCATCGAGGACGTCGTGCGCGTGGCGGACGCCGCGACCGATGCCGCCGGGACGATCACCTCCGAGGGCGTCGCCTGATGACCGCGCCCACCCTGGACGCCGCGCGCATCGGCGTCATCACGTTCCCGGGCACGCTCGACGACCGCGACGCCTCCCGCGCGGTGCGGCTCGCGGGCGGCGAGCCCGTCTCCCTGTGGCACGCGGACGGCGACCTGCACGGCGTGGACGCCGTCGTCCTGCCCGGCGGCTTCTCCTACGGCGACTACCTGCGCGCCGGCGCCATCTCGCGCTTCGCGCCCGCGATGGACGCCGTCGTGGACGCCGCGAAGGGCGGCATGCCCGTGCTCGGCATCTGCAACGGCTTCCAGGTGCTGACCGAGGCCCACCTGCTGCCCGGCTCCATGGTGAAGAACGACCACCTGCACTTCGTGTGCCGCGAGCAGGTGCTGTCCGTGGAGAACACGGCGACGGACTGGACCAACCGCTACGAGCGCGGCCAGCACATCACCATCCCGCTGAAGAACCAGGACGGGCAGTTCGTCGCCGACGAGCACACCCTCGACGAGCTCGAGGGCGAGGGCCGGGTCGTGTTCCGCTACCAGGGCTGGAACCCGAACGGCTCGCGCCGCGACATCGCCGGCATCACCAACGCGCGCGGCAACGTGGTCGGCCTCATGCCGCACCCCGAGCACGCCGTCGAGGCCGGCTTCGGCCCGGACGGCGCCGACGGCCCGCGCAGCGGCACGGACGGGCTCGGCTTCTTCACGTCGGTGCTCGCCGCCCTCGTCCGGGCATGACCGCGACCGCCACTCTGCCCCAGGCCCGCCCCGACGACCTGACCGTCGAGGTCGTCGAGTGGGACGACGCCGACGCCGCGAGCCTGCGCGCCGCGCAGGAGGCCGAGATGTCGGTCCGCTACGGCGGCGACGACCCGGCGCCCGCCATCGACCCGCGGTCGATCGTCGTGACGCTGGTTGCGCGGGTCGGCGGCCGTGCCGTGGGCACCGCCGCGGTGCGGGACGTGTCCGGCACCGACGACCGGCGAGGCCGGGGCACCACCCACCCCGCGGCGACCGGCGAGGTCAAGCGGGTGTTCGTGGACTCCGGGGCCCGCGGGCGCGGCATCGCCCGCCGGCTCATGGCCGAGCTGGAGCGTGCCGCCCGCCAGGTCGGCTTCCGGCGCTTCGTGCTCGAGACCGGCACCGCGCAGCCCGAGGCGATGCGCCTCTATGAGTCGATCGGCTACGAGCCGATCGACCCCTTCGGCGACCACGTGGGCTCCGAGCAGCAGCGCTGCTACGGCAAGCGGCTCTGACGGTCGCCCCGGCGACGGCCACCGGCCGCCGCGGGCTCAGCCCGCGGCGCCGGCGGACCACGCCGGCAGCTGCTGCAGCGTCCAGGAGTTGCCGTCCGGGTCGGCGAACGTGACGAACCGGCCCCACGGCTGGTCGTCCACGCCCTGCGCCTCGACGCCCACGTCCCGCAGGTGCTGCAGGGCCGCGTCGGCGTCGGGCACCACCACCTGGATCGCGTCCAGCTGACCGGGCGCCAGCCCGCCGCCCAGCCCCTCGCCGAACGCGATGGAGCACGCCGAGCCGGGCGGCGTCATCTGCACGAACCGCAGGTTCTCGTCGACGCGCTGGTCGTGGTCCGCGTGGAAGCCCACGCGCTCGTAGAACTCCTTGGCGCGGTCCACGTCGCTCACGGGAACGTGGATGAGCTCGATCTTCCAGTCCATGACTGCTCCTTCGGGCTACTGCAGCGGCTTGGGTTGGCGGTTGCCTTCGTCGACGAGCATGAGGATGCCGGAGATCAGACCGCAGAAGAGCAGCGTGCACACGGCGAGGGCGGTGTGCCGGTACCCGTCCTTCGCGGCCTTGTGGGTCAGGATCGTCATCGGGACCATCCACGCTGCGGCGATGAGACCGAGGCCGAGCGTCGAGACCACCGTGATGCCCAGGACGACCCAGTTGATCACCGCGGCCGCGACGTACAGGCCGCTGCTGGCGGGGACGGGCTGCTGGTACGCCGCGTAGGGCTGTGCGGCGGGGTACGGCTGCTGCTGGTGGTAGACGACGGGCGGCGGCGACGGCACGACGGCCCCGTGGTCGTACGGCGACGGGGCGTACGGCGGCGGGCCGCCGGCCGCGGAACTGCCCGGCGGGTACGGCTGGCCCGGCGGGTATGGCTGGCCCTGGGCGCCCGGCGAGGGCGGCGTGTCCTCCGGGCGGCGGTACGGGTCTGATGGCGTCGTCATGGCCGAATCGTAGGGTCCTTCCTCAGGATCAGGTTGGGACGGTCGAGCCCCGTCTTGTCACGCGTGCTCCAGCAGCGGGCGCACCTCGCAGCCCAGCAGCTCGATCAGCCCGGCGAGGTCCGGCTCGTCCGCCGTCGGCTGCACCGCCACGGCGGACGCCCCGGCCGCCGCGAGCCGGAGCACTCCGTCGGCGATGGCGCGGGCGTCGCCGGCGGCGCCGATGCCGCGTCCGGGCTCGGCTCCCCACAGGGGCAGCTCGGCGTCCAGGCGCTCCTGGGCCCGGTCGCCGGCGGCGGCGATGAGCGTGGCGTACACCTCGGGCGTCGGCCGGCCCACCGGGCTCGCCGCGGCCGTGGCGGCGTCGGCGGCGGCGCGCACGTCGTCCGGAGTGAGCGCGTTCGCGAGGATCACGCCGTCGCCCAGCTCGCCCGCGAGGGCCAGCGAGCGCGGCCCGACGCCGCCCAGCACGAGCGGGGTCTGCGGCGCCGGCCAGTCCAGGCGTACCCGGTCGAGGTGCACGTACCGGCCCGACGTCGTGACCTCCTCGCCGGCGAGCAGCAGGCGCAGGGCCTCGGTGTGCTCGCGCAGCAGCGTCAGCGGCGAGTCCACCCGGACGCCCGCCTGCCCCATCCACGCCTGCACGCCGTGCCCGACGGCGGGGACGAACCGGCCGGGGAACAGGCGCGCGAGCGTCGCGACCTCCATCGCCGTGACCGCGGTGCTGCGCAGGGGCGCCGGCATGAGACCGATCCCCACGCGCACGCGCTCCGTCCAGCCGAGCGCCGCCGCGGCCGACGCGACGCCGCTCTGCTTGAAGCAGTCCTCCCACACCCACACGTCGTCCAGGCCCGCGGCCTCGACCGCCGTGGCGAGGTCGCGCAGCGACTCCGGCGGCATCGTGGGGACGAAGGCGACGCCGAGGCGGACCGCAGGGCGGGCCTCCGGGCGCGGGGCGGGGGTGACCGTCATCCCGCCATGGTGCCGCGCGCCTCCGACATGCGCCCCCCGCTCTGGGGAGTGCCGGGTCGTGGAGTGCCGGGTCAGACGGGCGCGTCCCGCAGGTACGCGAGCTGCGCCACGACCGACTGGCGCGCCGCGCGGCGGACCGACGGGTCGACGTCGGCATACACCCGCGCGACGACGGCGTCCGCGAGGTCGCCGTTGCCGTCGATGTCGGAGCGGGCGTCGCGGCCCAGCTCCGCCAGCGCGGACCGGACCTGGTCCAGCCGCTCCAGGCGGTGGGCGCGGTAGGAACGGACCGCGGTGCCGAGGTCGTCGAGAGCGGGGCCGTGGCCGGGCAGGCCGACGCGGCCGTCGCCCGCGCGCTCCAGCACGTCGAGGCTGGCGAGGTAGTCGCGCAGGGAGCCGTCCGGCTCGGCGATGACGGTGGTGCCACGGCCCAGCACCGTGTCGCCGGTCAGCACGACGGGCACGTCGTCCGGCCCCGTCACGACGAACGACACCGAGTCCGCGGTGTGCCCCGGGGTGGCGAGCACGTCGAGGCGCAACCCCGCGGCGTCGATGCGCTCGCCGCCGCGCAGGGGTTCGCCACCGTGGCAGTGCGCCGGGTCGGCCGCGCGGACGGGGGCGCCGGTGAGCGCGTGCAGCCGCGCCGAGCCGGCCGTGTGGTCGGCGTGCCGGTGCGTCACCAGCACGAGCTCCACCGGCCCGGCGCCGGCGAGCGTCGAGAGGTGCTCCTCGACGTCGGGCCCCGGGTCCACCACCACGCACGACGCCGAGCCCGGCGCCCGCAGCACGTACGAGCGCGTGCCGTCCAGCGTCATCGGGCCGGGGTTGTCCGCGCGGACCACGGTCACGTCGGTCATGAGACGTCCTCTCTCGTCCGTCAGCCGCGGCGGCCGACGTGGCGGACGGGGCCCTGGTACGCGGCGACCGTGGCGTCGCTCGTGAGCAGGGTCGAGCCCGTCATGATGGCCTGCGCCACCAGCATCCGGTCGAACGGGTCGCGATGGACGGCCGGTAGCCGGGCCGCCGTCACCGCGTGTGCGCCGTCGACGGCGAGCTCCACGAAGCCCAGGGCCAGGGTCGTCGCGCGGGCCACGTGCGGATCCAGGTCGAAGTCTGCACGGCCCAGCGCGGACTTGATGCCGATCTCCCAGATGTTGACGGCGCTGAACCAGATCTCGGGCTCGGGGTCGGACAGGATCTCCGCGACGTCGTCGGGCAGCCGTTCGGGGAACCCGAGCGTCCAGACGAGGACGTTGGTGTCGAGGAGGTACCTCACCGGGCGCCTGCGGCGTCGTCACCCTCGAACAGGGCCGCCACCTCGTCCTGAGCCCAGTGGTCGAAGTCGTCGGGCATCGTGAACCGGCCCTGCAGCGGGCCGAGCGTCCGCCGCGGCCGGGCCGACGGGTCGGTGCCGACCAGGCGAGCGACGGGGTGGCCCGCGCGGGCGATGACGACCTCCTCGCCGCCCTCGACCTCGGCGAGGAGGCGGGAGAGGTGGGTCTTGGCCTCGTGCACGTTGACGGTCTTCACGGGCGAGCTCCTCGATCCTGGTGGACTAAGTCGACGTTAGTCCACCAGGATTCCGGACCACAAGGTCAGGCCGCCAGCGCCTCGGCGAGCAGCTCGAGCGTCCGGACGCGGCCCGGGGTGGCGTCCAGCGGCTCGGACTCGTAGGTACCGGCGACGGGCACGACCATGACCTCGTCCACGCCGTGCCGCGTGGCCAGGTCGCGGAGCTGGGCCGCGGCCTGGTGCGGCTCGCCCACCACCCAGCGGGCGCGCATGTCGGCGACGATCTGCTCCGCCATCGGGTCCAGGGGCTCGGCCAGGGCCTGCTCGACCGTCTCGGCGCGGCCCATCGGCTTGCCGGTGCGCAGGCGCGCCATCGAGCGGAGCTGCGGCAGCGCCCGCTCGTGCGCCTCGACGGCAGTGGGCGCGACGACGACGTTCGCCGTGAGGAACGTCTGCGGCTCCGGGTGGGCGGCGCTGGGCGTGTAGTGGTCGCGGTACAGGGCGAGCACCTGGTCGACGCCCGCGCCCGAGAAGTGGTTCGCGAAGACGTACGGCAGCCCCAGCTCCGCGGCGAGGCGGGCGGAGTAGTCGCTGGAGCCGAGCAGCCACACCGTCGGGGTGCCGTCGGCGGCCGGGGTGGCGTGCACGTCGTAGAGGTTGCCGTCGCCGAGGCGCAGCGTGGCGCCGTCAGGGCTCATCAGGGCGAGGATGTCGCGCACGTGCTGCGGGAACCGCTCGACGTCCGACGTCGGGCCGGACTGCCGCAGCAGCGCCGTGACCACCGGGTCCGAGCCGGGCGCGCGGCCGATGCCGAGGTCCACGCGGCCGGGGGCCAGCGCCTCCAGGGCGGCGAACTGCTCGGCCACGACGAGCGGCGCGTGGTTCGGCAGCATCACGCCGCCCGAGCCGACGCGGATGCGCTCCGTGGCGGCCGCCGCCGCGGCGATCATCACCGGCGGCGTCGACGCGGCCACGGCGGCCATGTTGTGGTGCTCGGCGAACCAGTACCGCTCGAAGCCCAGCTCGTCCGCCCGGCGCACCAGCGCGAGCGAGGCGGCGAGCGCCTGGGGGCTGGACTGGCCCGTGCGGACGGGGACGAGGTCCAGCACGGACAGTCGGGGTGAGGTGGGCGCGGGGTGCGAGGCGTCGGCGTTCATCGCCTGGGACAACTCCCGCGGGCGGGACTCCTATTCCGTTGTGAGCGGGGGGTGTTGGCGGGGCGGGTGGCCGGCCCGGGGCGCACACCCCCCCGCCAACGTCAGGGGGGGGGGGGGGGGGGGGCCGG
>NZ_JBHWYY010000096.1:0-14867 GCF_042728595.1 Isoptericola sp. NPDC060185
CATCCGATGCGGCCCGCCCTTCGAACTACCTCGGCGAGATCTGTACTACCTCGGCCTCACCACTTGTCGTGCACGTGCTCCCTGATCGCCTCGTCGTAGATCTCGCGCACGCCGGAGGTGAACAGCGGGCCGAGCACCTCGGCGGATCCGGCAGCCGCGTTGAGCCGCGCCTGCTCGGCGCTGCGCGCGCCGGGGATGACGGTCGAGACGCCGGGCTGCTGCCACACCCACGCGATCGCCGCCTGGGCGGGCGTGAGGTCCTGCCCCGCGGCGGAGCCCGCGAGCTCCGTGAACCGCGCGGCGGCATCGACGCCGACGTCGAACGGGACGCCCGCGAACGTCTCCCCGACGTCGAAGGCCTTGCCCTCGCGGTTGAACGTACGGTGGTCGTCCTCGGAGAACGTGGTGTCGTGCGTGTAGCGGCCCGACAGGAGGCCCGACGCGAGCGGCACGCGCGCGATGATCCCGACCCCGGCCGCCGAGGCCGCGGGCAGCACCTGCTCGAGCGGCTTGAGCCGGAACGCGTTCAGGATGATCTGCACCGTGGCGACGCCTGGCCGCGCGATGGCGGTCAGCGCCTCCTCGACCGTCTCGACCGAGACCCCGTAGGCGGCGGTCACGCCGTCGGCCACGAGGGTGTCAAGCGCGTCGAACACCTCGTCGTCCGAGTACACGGCCGTGGGCGGGCAGTGCAGCTGGACGAGGTCCAGCGTCTCGACGCCGAGGTTGCGGCGCGACCGGTCGGTCCACTCGCGGAAGTTCGCGAGCACGTAGTTCTCCGGCACCTGGTCCATCCGGCGGCCCATCTTCGTGGCCACGGTGAGACCGTCGTCGCGGTGGTCCGCGAGGAACGCGCCGACGATCTGCTCGCTGCGCCCGTCCCCGTAGACGTCGGCCGTGTCGTAGAACGTCACTCCGGACTCGAACGCGGCATCCAGCACCGACCGGGCCTGGTCGTCGTCGACCGAGCCCCAGTCCGCCCCCAGCTGCCAGGTTCCCAGGCCGACGACCGACACCAGCCGGCCGGTGCGGCCGAGCACCTGTTTCTCCATCGTTCCCCCGTTCGGTGGCGCCGCCGTCGTCGACGGCGGCGCGGACCCCTCGCGCGCGAGGGGACGTGTCGTCAGATCTGGCTCCCCTACGCTACGTCGCCCGCAACGATCCGGCGTGCCGACTACGGTGTGAGCGTGAACACCGCAGAATCTCCCGTCGTCCCCGCCCCGTCGGGACGACAGTTCCGCATCGCCGCCGGCGAGCACCGCGCCACCATCACCGAGGTCGGTGCGATGGTGCGCGAGTACGCCGTCGGCGGTCGCGACGTCTTCGTCCCCTTCGCCGAGGACGAGCCCGTCCCCGTCTTCAACGCCGCCGTCCTCCAGCCGTGGCCGAACCGCCTGCGCGACGGCGCCTACGTCGTCGACGGCGTGACGCACCAGGTCGCCGTGAGCGAGCCGGACCGCGGCACGGCCCTGCACGGGCTCGTCTGCTGGTACCGATGGACGCCGGTCGAGGTCGCCGACGACGCGGTGACGCTCGAGCTCGCCCTGCCGGCGCAGAAGGGCTGGCCGTTCCAGCTCGTGCTGCAGGTGCGCTACTCCGTGTCCGAGGCGGGCCTGGAGGTCGTGACGCGCGCCCGCAACGTGGGCACCGGGACCGCGCCCTACGGCGTCGGCTTCCACCCCTGGCTGTCGACCGGCGGCGCAACGCTCGACGCGTGCACCGTGAGCCTGGACGCCACGACCCACGTGACCGTGGACGACCGCCTGCTGCCCACCGGCACCGAGGCCGTCGCCGGCCCCTACGACCTGCGGCAGACCCGGTCCATGGCCGGGCTGGACCTCGACGACGCGTGGGTCGACGCGACCCGCGACGACGCCGGCCTCTCCTGGGCGCGGCTCGGGTGCCCGGACGGGCGCACGGCGGCCATCTGGATGGACGGCTCGATGGACTGCTGGCAGGTCTGCTCGGGCGACCACATCGCCGGCTACGAGCGGTTCGGCCTCGCGGCGGAGCCGATGAGCTGCGTCGCCGATGCCTTCAACACCGGTGACCGGCTGGTGCGGCTCGCGCCCGGCGACGAGCACGTCGTGCGCTGGGGCGCCACCCTGCTCTGACCTGTCAGGGCCACGGGCACGTATACCTCGCTGTGGCCCTGACAACTCGGGAGGGCCGCGCGGCGTGGGATCCTGCCACCCGGCCGGGCCGCGGGCAGAATGGCCGCGCAACTGCGAGACAGGACTTGGACGGTGAAGGCTCTGTGACCCAGACCGAGGTGCGCATCTGCGTCGTGGGCGACGAGCTCAGCGTGGGCGTCGGGGACGCCCGCGCCCTGGGGTGCACGGGCCGCGTCATGGCGCGCACCCGGTTCGGGCGGCCGGCGATGGCGTTCACGCTCGCCGTGCCCGGCGAGACCAGCTCGGCGCTCGGCGCGCGCTGGCAGGCCGAGACGGAGTCGCGGTTCGGGCCGGAGGACACCTGCGAGAACCGCCTCGTGGTGGCGCTCGGGCGGCACGACGTGGCCTCGTCGCTCTCCGTGGCACGCTCGCGGCTGAACCTCGCGAACATCCTCGACGTGGCCGAGACGAGCCGGATCCCGGCGTTCGTCGTCGGGCCGCCGCCGGGCCGCCCGGAGGACGGCGGCCGGATCGCCGAGCTGTCCGCCGCCTTCTCGGACGTCGCCAGCCGGCGCCGGGTGCCGTACGTCGACACCTACACCCCGCTGGCGCAGCACGAGCAGTGGCTGGCCGACCTCGCGACGAACGGCACCACCTACCCCGGGCAGGCCGGCTACGGCCTCATGGCGTGGCTCGTGCTGCACACCGGCTGGCACTCCTGGCTCGGGCTGCCCGCCGACGAGTGAGGGTCAACCCCTCGGGGTGCCGGACGGCGCGGTGCGCAGCAGCCGGAACTCCCGACGGCGCAGCAGCCGGAGCACGAGCCGCGCAGGGAAGCCGAAGGCGCGCCGCCCCGCCTCCGTCGGGTAGGGCTCGATCGCGACGACCCGCCGCACCCGGCCGCGCACGAGCAGCTGGCAGCCGCCCGCCGCGACCACGTTGCGGTACCAGCTCACGTCCTCGCCGTACGTGAGCTCGGCAACGAACCCGCCCGGCACGGCCGCCACGATGATCGGCGTCTCGTACACGTTCCCGGTCGTGCGCCCGACGTGCCGCACCAGGGAGAACGGCCCCCGGCCGGACCTCGCGACCCGCGTCGTCCAGCGGTTGAGGGTGTGCTGGAGCAGCCACAGGAACCGGCGCCGGAGCGCTCCGCCACTCGTCCCCGCCACGGCTTCAGGCGCCCGCCCGCTCGGCCAGGCCGCGCACGTACGCGGCCTGGCCGACGTGCTGCAGGTCGTCGCCGACGACGCTGACGAGCCGCACCCCGAGGGTGACGGGCGGGTCCCAGCGGGTGTCCACCACGCGCTCCAGGTCCGCTGCCGTCACCGTCGTCAGGTAGGACGTCGTCGCGGCGTGCACGTCGTCGAGGTAGCCCCGCAGCGTCGCGGCGTCGGCACGGACCGCCGCGACCTGCTCCGGCGTGTGGCCGTAGCCCGTGTCGGCGACGTCGAACGCCAGGCCGAACTTCTCGGCCCAGCCGCCCGCCGTCCAGCGCTGCTCGACGCCCGCCACGTCCGCCACGTGGTCGTCCTGCACCCGCGTCAGGTGCCACACGAGCCAGGCGACGGTGTTCGCCTCCGGGACGGGGCGGTACCCCAGGACCTGGGCGGAGGCGCCCCGCAGCACGCGGCGGCCCTCCCCCACGATCCGCTCGAAGGCGTCGGTCAGCAGGGCGACGTGGGGTGCGGACGGTGCGGTCATCGGTCCTCCTCGCCGACGCCCGCGGGCGTCGGTCAGCGACGGTCGACGGTGACGTGCGCGGACGTCACCGTCGCGGACAGGTAGGCGGCGCTGCGGCCGTCGGCGGGCTGCTCGCCGTGGTCCACGACCAGGGTGGCACCCGCGCTGGGGAGCACCGAGCCGTCGAGGACCACCTGACCGGACGCGCCGCGCACCTTGAGGTTCACGGGGGTGCCGGCGGGCAGGCGCAGGTCGATCGCGCCGGAGACGGTCTTGGCGGTGATCATCGGGCTCGCCTGGGTGGCCGTGACGGTCGCGGCCCCCGACACCGTGCTCAGCGAGACGCGCGCGAGGGCGCCCGAGAAGGCGATCGAGCCGGCCGCGCTCGAGCCCGTCACGTCGCCCGTGTGCTCCTGCGCCGACATCGCGCCGGACACCGTCTTGAGCGACATCGGGCCCGTGGTGCCGGTGGTGCGCACGGCGCCGGACACGGTCTTCACCGCGACCCTCCGGCCGCCCGTGACCTCGACGTCCGCGCCGAGCGTGCCGACGTCGACCGCGCCGTCCGCCGGCACGACGACGCGCACGACGGCGCGCTCGCTCTGGCGCGGGTTGCGCAGCTTGGCCATCACCGAGTCGAGCACCGAGGACTCGTAGCCGACGCGCAGCCGGTCCCCGTCGCGCACGACCTGGAGCGGCTTCGCCCCGACCTCGATCATCTCGATGCGCACGCCGGTGGCCGCCGGGTCGGCGACCACGTCGGCGCGCCCGTCCTGCAGGCGGAGCGTCACCCCCGTCGCCTGCTCGACGTCGATGGTCTGCGGGGCGGCGACCGCCCACGACTCCGTGCTCATGAGACTCCCTGTGCTGCTCGGGCTGTGCTGGGTACGGGACCACCCTGGCAGAGGCCGGCGCGACGGCGGATCGGGGATCCCCCGGATTCCGACCCCGGGCCTCCGGTGTGGGACCATGGGCCCGACCCCTCGTCCATCCTTCGTGAGGAGACCACTATGAGCAAGCGCGGTCGCAAGCGTCGTAGCCGCAAGGGCAACGGCGCGAACCACGGCAAGCGTCCCAACGCCTGACACGCCGAGGTAGTACGAAAAACGCCGAGGTAGTTCCGGCGGTGGCGTGGCCCCTGGCCACGACCCCATCGGAACTACCTCGGCGTTTTTCGTACTACCTCGGCGCAGCCGCTACTGCACCGTCGACATCACGGTGAGCTGCGCGTGGATGCGGACGCGGAGGGTCTCCGGAGCGCGCTCGGAGCAGGACCGCCGGACCAGCTGCTTGACGAGCTCCTCGATGCTCAGCTCCGCGAGGCACGGGGAGCAGTGCGCCACGTGCGCGCGCATCCGCTGCTCGTCCTCGGGGGTCATCTCGGAGTCGAGGTACTCGTTGAGGTGGACGAGGGCGTGCTCGCACTCGTTCTCACCCTCGGCACGCTCGTGCGGGATGGGGGTGACGGGGTCGGTCATGACGCTCCTCCACGAGCCGGGACCAGGCCACGCTGTGCGGCGTAGTCGGCGAGCAGCTCGCGCAGCTGCCGGCGCCCGCGGTGCAGCCGGGACATCACCGTCCCGATCGGCGTACCCATGATCTCGGCGATCTCCTTGTAGGGGAAGCCCTCGACGTCGGCGTAGTACACGACCATGCGCCGGTCCTCGGGCAGCTCCTGCAGCGCGCGCTTCACGTCGGAGTCCGGGAGCCGGTCGAGCGCCTCGGCCTCGGCCGACCGCAGTCCCTGCGACGTGTGCGACGCGGCGCGGGCGATCTGCCAGTCCTCGACGTCCTCCGCCTGGGACTGCTGCGGCTCGCGCTGCTTCTTGCGGTAGCTGTTGATGAACGTGTTGGTGAGGATGCGGTACAGCCAGGCCTTGAGGTTCGTGCCCGGCTTGTACTGGTGGAACGCGGCGAACGCCTTGGCGAACGTCTCCTGCACCAGGTCCTCGGCGTCCGCGGGGTTGCGCGTCATGCGCAGCGCGGCGGAGTACAGCTGGTCCAGGTACTGCAGGGCGTCGGCCTCGAAGCGGGCGGCGCGTGCCGCGCTGCTCTCTCCCTCGGGGGCACGTTCCGTGTCCTCGGGGATCTCCTCGCTGTCCGGGGAGCTCCCGGTGCTCCCGTGCAGCGGGTCACCGCCTGCCGGGTCCAGATCCTGGGTCATCACCGTCGAGCCTAGTCCAGGCACGGGGAGGGGTCCTCCGATCCACGGGGTCTGCTGGCTGGTGCTGCCGGCCGCCCGGCGCGGGGTGCTCGCCGTCAGGGCGTCGGCCGGGACGGCGAACAGCCGCACGGACTCGTGTCCGGCGTCGGGGACGGCCGCGAGGGCCGTCGGCGAGGTGCGGGTGTTCACGTGAGTGCCAACCGCCGCGGCCCTCCGCGCATTCCCGCCCCGGGCGGGCTCAGGACGCGACCGGGGCGGCGAACCGGCGGCGGTAGGCGACGGGGCTGGTGCCGAGCTGCCGGGCGAAGTGGTGGCGCAGCACGGGGGCGCTGCCGAACCCGCACACCCGCGCGACCTCGTCGATGGGCGCGTCGGTCGACTCCAGCAGCTCCTGCGCGCGGGCCACCCGCTGCCGCGCGAGCCAGGCCGCGGGCGTCGTGCCCGTCTCCTGCCGGAACCGGCGGGCGAAGGTCCGCTCCGACAGGGCGGCGCGGCGCGCCAGGCGCGCCACGGTGTGCTCCTCGGCGAGGTGCTCGCGCATCCAGGAGAGCAGGCCGGCGAGCGACTCCCCCTCGCGCGGCAGCGGGTCGACGACGAACTGCGCCTGCCCGCCCTCGCGCTGCGGTGGCACGACCATCCGGCGGGCGACGGCGCGGGCGGCGTCCGGGCCCACCTGGGACCTCACCAGGTACAGGGCCGCGTCGATGCCGGCGGCGGTGCCCGCGCTGGTGAGCACCCGGTCGTCCTCCACGTAGAGGGCGTCGGGGTCGACGACGGCGGTCGGGACCTCGGCCGCGAGCCGCTCCGTGTACATCCAGTGCGTGGTGCACCGTCGGCCGTCGAGCAGGCCCGCCCGCGCGAGGGTGAACGCGCCCGAGCAGATCGCGAACAGCCAGGCGCCGCGCTCGTGGGCGGCGCGTAGCGCGTCGAGGTAGGCCTCCGGCAGCGCGCCCTCGCCGGCGTCGTCGATGCCGTAGGCGACGGCGACCACGAGGTCCGCGTCCTCGAGCGCCTCGAGACCGTGCTCGACGACGACGGGGAAGCCGCCCTTGGTCATCACGGGGCCGGGCTCGGGCGCGCAGAGGGTGAAGTCGAACGCCGGGCCGCCGGTGTCGGTGCGGTCGATGCCGAACACCTCGTACGCGACACCGAGCTCGAACGGCGCGACACCCGGCACGACGACGGCGGCGACGGTGCGGATCATGCGACCAGCGTCCCACGGCGATGGCGGGATGTCGATGCATCCTGGCACTTCTGCCACTCGTGGCAGGAGTGCGATGCACGAAGACTTACTGCCATGACCACGATCCTGCTGATCCTCGCCCTGCTGCTGACGGCCACGTACGCCGCGCGCCTCGTCCGCACGGTCCGCCGCGACGGGCTCGGCTCGCGCCGGCCGCCGCGGTCGCACCCCGACTGGTGGGAGGGTGCGCCGCTCGCCTGACCCGCCTCCCCCGGGCGGGGACGGACCGCACGCGGCGGCGCGCCCGCCGGTCGCCGCGCATGCCGATGGCGCCTCTGCCACAGTGGCCCCATGCTGTTGCGCCGTATCGCCCGCCCCCTCCTCGCCGCCCCGTTCGTCTACGACGGGATCCAGGCGGCACTGCACCCGGCCGAGCACGTGGACGCCGCCCGGGACGGCGCCGCGCTGGTCACGGACGCCGCCGGCGCCGAACCGCTCAGCGACCGCCAGCTCGGGCTGCTGGTCCGCGCGCACGGCGCCGCGACGGCCGCCGCGGGGCTGCTCCTCGCCGTCGGGCGCACCCCGCGCACCGCGGCCCTCGCGCTGGCCGCCCTCACCGCGCCGCTCGCCGTCGCCCACCAGCCGTTCACGAGCAAGGGCGCCGAGCGCAGCCTGCGCACCGCCGCCTTCGTCAAGGACCTCGGCAAGGTCGGGGCCGCCGTGATCGCCGGCATCGACCTCGAGGGCCGCCCGGGCGTCTCCTACCGCGTGCACCAGGCGCGCGAGCACGCCGCCCGCACCGCCGAGGCGAAGGCCAAGACCGCGAAGGCGGCCGCCAAGGCCGAGGCGGCGACCGTCCGGGCGAAGCTCTCCGAGGCCGCCTGAGCCGCCCGCGGACGCCCTGCGACGAGCGAGACGCCGCGGCCGGTGACCGGCCGGTGAACTAGCCTCGGTGCCATGACAGCCGCCGTGCCGCCGCACCCTGCCCCCGCCGCCCACGACGCCGGCGGGCCGGTCGACGACGGCTGGGCGGCACCGGTCGCGACGGGCCCGCTGGACGCGACGGTCGAGGTGCCGGGCAGCAAGTCCCTGACGAACCGCCTCCTCGTGCTGGCCGCGCTCGCCGACGGCCCCGGCACCCTGCGCGGCGCGCTGCGCTCGCGCGACGCCGACCTCATGATCGGCGCCCTGCGCGCCCTCGGCGCCCGCATCGAGGAGGACGGCGACCCGAGCACCCTGCGCGTGACGCCCGGCGCGCTGCGGGGCGACGTGGACGTCGACGCCGGGCTCGCCGGCACCGTCATGCGCTTCCTGCCACCCGTCGCCGCCCTGGCCGCCGGACCGGTGCGGTTCGACGGCGACCCGGAGGCCCGCGTCCGGCCGATGCTCCCCGTCCTGGAGGCGCTGCGCGCGCTCGCCGTGCGCGTCACCGACGCCGCCGGCGACCGGCCCACGCACCTGCCCTTCACGGTGCACGGCACCGGGCGGGTGGCGGGTGGCGCCGTGGACGTCGACGCGTCCGCGTCGTCCCAGTTCGTCTCCGCGCTGCTGCTCGCGGGGGCGCGCTACGAGCGCGGGCTCACCCTGCGGCACATCGGCACCACGCTGCCGAGCCTGCCCCACATCGCGATGACCGTGGCCACGCTGCGCGAGGCCGGGGTCGTGGTGGACGACTCCCGCGACGGCATCTGGCAGGTCTCCCCCGGGCCGGTCGCGGCGCGCGACGTGCGCGTCGAGCCCGACCTGTCCAACGCGGCCCCGTTCCTGGCCGCCGCGCTGGTCGGCGGCGGCACCGTGCGCGTGCCCGGCTGGCCGGCCGACACCACCCAGCCCGGCGGCCTGCTGCCCGACCTGTTCGCCCGGCTCGGCGCCGACGTGCGCCGCGACGGCGACGTCGTGAGCGTCAGCGGCACCGGCGAGATCCGCGGGGTGGACCTGGACCTGCGCGCCGCGGGCGAGCTCGCGCCGACCTTCGCCGCGCTGGCCGCGCTCGCCGACTCCCCCAGCCGCCTGCGCGGCATCGCCCACCTGCGCGGGCACGAGACCGACCGGCTCGCCGCGCTCGCCACGGAGATCACGCGGCTCGGCGGGCAGACGGAGGAGACGCGCGACGGGCTCGTCATCACGCCGCGCCCCCTGCACGGCGGGCTGTTCCGCACGTACGCCGACCACCGCATGGCGACCTCGGCCGCGGTCCTGGGGCTGCGCGTGCCCGACGTCCGGGTCGAGAACGTCGCGACCACCGCCAAGACGCTGCCCGGGTTCGACGCGATGTGGCTGCGCATGCTCGGGCCGGCCGCGGGCGCGCGCGGGGTCGAGGCCTGATGGCCCGGCGCGCCGTCGACGAGCACGCGCAGTTCGCGCGCCCCTCGAAGCGCGGCTCGCGCCCCCGCACCAAGCAGCGGCCCGAGCACGCCGACGCCGTCACCGGGATGGTGACCGGCGTCGACCGCGGGCGGTACACGCTCATGGTCGACGACGGCACGCCGGACGAGCGGACCGTGCTCGCCATGAAGGCGCGCGAGCTCACCCGCACCCGCGTCGTCGTCGGCGACCGGGTCGACGTCGTGGGAGACACCTCGGGCGAGGAGGGCACCCTGGCGCGGATCGTGCGCATCCAGGACCGGTCGTCGGTGCTGCGCCGGACGGCGGACGACACCGACCCGTACGAGCGGATCGTCGTCGCGAACGCCGACCAGCTCGTCGTGGTCACGGCGCTGGCCCAGCCCGAGCCGCGGACCGGCATGATCGACCGCTGCGTCGTCGCCGCCTACGACGCCGGCATGGACGTGCTGCTGTGCCTGACCAAGTCCGACCTGGCCGACCCGGCGCCGCTGCGCGACCTCTACACACCGATCGGTGTCGAGGTCGTCGTCACCCGCCGCGACGACCCGGCCAGCGTGGAGACCGTCCGCGAGCGCCTCGCCGGCCGCACGTCGGTGCTGGTGGGGCACTCGGGGGTCGGCAAGTCCACGCTCATCAACGCGCTCGTGCCCGACGCCGACCGCGCCACCGGCGTCGTGAACGACGTGACCGGGCGCGGCCGCCACACGTCCACGTCCGCGGTGGCGCTGCGGCTGCCCGTCGGGCCGGACGGCGGTCACGACGGCTGGGTGGTCGACACCCCGGGCGTCCGGTCCTTCGGGCTGGCGCACGTCGAGACCGACCAACTGCTGCAGGCGTTCGAGGACCTCGCCGAGGTCGCGGCGGACTGCCCCCGCGGCTGCACGCACCTCGCCGACGCGCCGGACTGCGCCCTCGACGACTGGCTCGCGGCGTCGTCCGACGACGAGCGCCCCGCCCGCGAGGCCCGCGTCGCGTCGTTCCGGCGCCTGCTGACCGCGCGCCACTCGGCCGACTGACCTGCCCACAACGTTCAGGACGATTCGTCAGGCAAGACTTGTCAGTCTGGGCTGATGAGTTCTACCGTGGAGGGGTGCCCGCCTCCCCTGCCCCCGCCCCGCGCCCCGACACGGCGGCCGACGCCGCCCGCGAGCTGCGCTCGCTCGTCGGCCGGCTGCGCCGCCGGTTCATCGAGCTGAGCGACAACCAGGAGCTGACCCCGTCGCAGACGGCACTGCTGTCGCGGCTGGCGAAGCACGGCCCCGCGTCGCCGAGCGCGCTCGCCGCCGCCGAGCGGGTGCGGCCCCAGTCGCTCGGCGCCACCCTCGGCGTCCTCGACGTGCGCGGGCTCGTGCGCCGCGACCCCGACCCCACCGACGGCCGCCGCCAGGTGGTGTCCCTCACCGACGACGGCCGTGCGTTCGTCGACGGCCGGCGCTCGGCCGGGCAGGAGTGGCTGACCCGCGCCCTGCAGGAGCGGCTCACCGGCGAGGAGCTCGCCACCGTCTCGTCCGTGCTGGCACTCCTCGACCGCACGCTGCTCGACGACGCCGACGCCGCGCTCCCCCGGGGGGCCGCCCGCCCGTGACGCTGCTGCACCGCTCCGCCTCCCGCCCGGCCACCGCCGCGCCCGAGGGCTACGACACGCGCCTCACCCTGCCGCTGGCGCTGGGCTCGCTGCTCAACCCCATCAACTCGTCGATGATCTCGGTGGCCCTCGTGCCCATCGGGATCGCGTTCGGCGCCCCGGCCGCGCAGACGGTCTGGCTGGTGACGGCCCTCTACCTGGTGACCGCGGTGGCGCAGCCCGTCGTGGGCCGGGTGGTCGACCTCGTCGGGCCGCGACGCCCCTACCTGGTGGGCACGGCGCTGGTGGGGGTCGCCGGGCTGCTCGGCGCGTTCGCGCCCACGCTCGGCCTGCTGGTCCTCGCCCGCGCGCTGCTCGGGCTCGGCACCTGCGCGGCCTACCCGGCGGCGATGTCGCTCGTGCGGCGGGCCACCGACCGGTCCGGCGAGGGGCGCGGCACCGCCGCCGTCCTCACCGTCCTGGCGGTGACGAACCAGGTCGTCATGATCGTGGGGCCGACGCTCGGCGGACTCCTCGTGGGGCTCGGCGGCTGGCGCGCCATCTTCCTCGTCAACGTCCCGCTCGCCGTCGCGTGCCTCGTGCTCGGGGGCCTGCGCCTGCCCCGCGTGCCGGGCACCGACCTGCCCATCGCCGACGGCTCCGCGCGCGCCTCCGTAGCGACCCGCCTCGACGTGGCCGGCGTGGCCCTGTTCGCGGCGGCGCTCACCTCGATGATGCTGGTCCTGGTCGGAGCGACGCCGTGGTGGGTGCTCGCCGTGACCGCCGTCGCGGGCGCCGCCTTCGCCCGCCACGAGCTGCGCACCGCGCACCCGTTCATCGACCTGCGGCTGCTGGCCGGGAACCGCCCGCTGCTGCTCACCTACGCCCGCGCCTTCCTCACGGCCACCGCCACGTACGCGTTCATGTTCGGGTACGTGCAGTGGCTCGAGCAGGGCCGCGGCCTCGGCGAGGCCGCCGCCGGGCTCCTCATGCTGCCGACGTCGGTCGTCGCGGTCACCGTGGCGTCGGCCACCGGCCGCCGGGCACCCGTCCGTGCCGCGCTCCTCGTCGGGGCGGCGTCCCTGCTCGCCGGCGGCGCCGTCCTCGCCGTCGTGCAGCCCGACAGCCCGACGTGGGTGCTCGTCGTCGCCGGGGTCGGCATCGGCGGCATGCAGGGCCTGTCCGGCCTCGCGAACCAGAAGGCCCTCGCGCAGCAGGCGGACAGCGCGTCCGTCGGCGCCGCCGCAGGCCTGCTGCGCACCTTCATGTACATCGGCGCGCTCGTCTCCACGGCGGCGATCGCCGCCCTCTACTCGGGCGGACCCACCACCGCCGGCCTGCACGACCTCGCCCTGGCGATGGTCGGCTGCGCCGCCGCCGTCCTCGTCCTCACCCTGGTCGACCGCTCCCTGCGGCGCCGGCCCGCCTCCCCCACGACCCCGTCCGTCCCCACCCCCGGAGAGATCCCCGCATGACCTTCACCGCCCTGGACCCCCGCACCGCGCTCGTCGTCGTCGACCTGCAGGCCGGCATCCTCGCGATGCCCGTGGAGCCGCACCCCGCCGACGCCGTCCTCGCCCGCAGCGTCGAGCTCGCCGGCGCCTTCCGCGCCCGCGACCTGCCCGTCGTCCTCGTGCGCGTCACCGCGGCGCCCGACGGCGCGGACGCCGTGCCCGGCCGCACCGACGCCCCCCGCGGCGGCGCGCGCCCCGACGGCTGGGACGTCCTGTCCCCGACGCTGCACACCGCCGCGTCGGACATCGTCGTGACCAAGCGGAACTGGGGCGCCTTCTACGGCACCGACCTCGACCTGCAGCTGCGGCGGCGCGGCGTGACGCAGGTGGTGCTGGCCGGCATCGCCACGAGCATCGGCGTCGAGTCCACCGCCCGCGCCGCGCACGAGCACGGGTACCACGTCTCCCTCGTCACCGACGCCATGGGCGACCGGTCCGCCGAGGACCACCGCCACTCCACCGAGCGCCTCTTCCCGCGCCTCGGCGAGTGCGGCACCACCGCCGAGCTGCTCGCCCTCGTGAGCGCCTGACCGTCCGCCCCCGACCTCAGTCCCGGACGACGTCGTACCGGGTCCAGGTGCTGCCGTCCGGGCCCCGCTCGACGGAGCGCACCCGCAGCGGGACGGCCGCCTCCCCCGATGCGAGCGGCGGCCCGTCGACGAACGTCGGGGTGTCGCGGCCGCCGACCAGGGCGGGGAAGACCACGACGTGGACCTCGTCCACCAGCCCCGCGCGGAGCATCGCCCCGTGCAGCCCCCCGCCGCCCTCGACCACCACGGCCCGCGCACCCAGGACCGCGCCGAGCCGGCCGACCGCCCGGGGAAGGTCCACCCGTCGGTCGCCCGCGACCAGGTAGGGGACGCCCAGCTCGCGGAGGCGGGCGAGGTACCCCGGGGGCGTGGCGCGACAGACGAGCACCAGGAGCGCCGTGCGGTCGTCGCCCGTGTACTCCCACTCCACGCGGCCCCGGCCGTCGACGACGACGAACCAGCGCGGCGCGCGGCGGGGCAGGTGGTCGGCCACGTCGGGCAGGCCGTCGCCCTTCACGGGCGCCCACGGCGACGGCGCGTCCGGGGCGACGAACGTGCCGCTGCCCTCCAGGGCCACCGTGGGCGCGTGCTCCTCCTCGATCCAGCGGTGCCGGCGCTCGAGGAGCCCGGCGACGTCGGGCGGCCACACCGACTCCCAGCGGCGCCGGACGTCGGCGTCGAGCAGCCGTTCGGCCGGCGCCGTCGTCACGCGGCCGTCGACGCTCGCGGTCGTGCACAGCACGACCCGGGGACGCGCGCCCTCCGCTGCGGGGGTCATGCGGCCACGCTAGGCGCCCACCCCGACACGGCCGCGGCCCGGGCTCGTCCGCGCACCGCGCGCCGGGCCCGCGCGGCGCCGCCGGACCGCTACCGTGTGACCGTGTCGTACACCCAGCCGTCTCCCAGCCCGACCAGCGGCCCCGCGCGCACGTACGAGGACGACCTGCGCCTGGCCCACGTCATCGCCGACCAGGTCGACGCCATCACGATGTCCCGCTTCAAGGCCCTCGACCTGCGCGTGGAGACGAAGCCCGACAACACCCCCGTGAGCGACGCCGACCGGTCCGCCGAGGAGTTCATCCGAGCGCAGCTGCACCGGGCGCGCACGCGCGACGCCATCGTCGGCGAGGAGTACGGCTCCGCCGGCAGCGGCGCCCGGCGCTGGATCATCGACCCGATCGACGGCACCAAGAACTTCGTGCGCGGCGTGCCCGTCTGGGCCACGCTCATCGCGCTGGCCGACGGCGACGAGGTGGTCATGGGGCTCGTCTCCGCACCCGCGCTCGGTCGTCGCTGGTGGGCCGCGAAGGGCTCCGGCGCCTGGACGGGCAAGTCGCTCGCGTCGGCGTCCCGCCTGTCCGTCTCCGGCGTGAGCACCCTCTCCGACGCCTCGTTCGCCTACTCGTCGCCGACCAGCTGGGAGGCGCACGGCAAGCTCAACGGCTTCCTCGACCTCACGCGCGAGGTCTGGCGCAACCGCGGGTACGGCGACTTCTGGACGTACATGCTCGTCGCCGAGGGCGCCGCCGACATCGCCGCCGAGCCCGAGCTCCAGGTCTACGACATGGCCGCCCTCGTGCCCATCGTCACCGAGGCCGGCGGCCGCTTCACCGGCCTCGACGGCGCCCCCGGCCCGTGGCACGGCAACGCGCTGGCCACCAACGGCCACCTCCACGACGAGACCCTCGTCTACCTCGGCTGAGCCCCTCGTTGTGAGCGGGGGTTTGGCCCTGTTCGACGTGTCGAACAGGGCCAAACGCCCGCTCACA
>NZ_JBHWYY010000097.1:0-14762 GCF_042728595.1 Isoptericola sp. NPDC060185
GGGCCGGGTGGCCCCGATACCGGTGGCAACCGCCTGCTCGACCGGTCGGTGCGGGGGTCAGCCCAGGATGTCGCGCGCCCGCGCGACGTCGGCGTGCATCTGCTCGATGAGCGGCTCGATGCCCTCGAAGCGCAGCGTGGGCCGCAGGCGCTCGACCAGCTCGAGCACCACGGTCTCGCCGTAGAGGTCCAGGTCGTCGCGGTCGAGGACGTAGGCCTCGACGCGGCGCTCCACGCCGTCGAACGTCGGGTTGGTGCCCACGGAGATCGCGGCGGGCAGGTCGGCGTCGGGGCTCGCGGGGTCCGTCGCGGCGAGCCCGGGGCGCAGGAGCCGGCCCGCGTAGACGCCGTCGGCGGGCACCATGCCCTCGGCACGTCCGAGGTTCGCCGTCGGGAAGCCGAGCTCGCGACCCCGCGCGTCGCCGTGCACGACCGTGCCGCGCACGCGGTGCGGCCGGCCCAGCACGTCCGCGGCCTGCGCCACGTCGCCCTCGGCCAGCAGCGCCCGGGCCGCCGACGACGACCAACGCTCGCGCGCGCCGGCGCTGCCCGGCGCGCACTCGCCGACGTCGTCGACCGCGACGACCTCGAAGCCGTGGGTGCCGCCGAGCTCCACCATCGTGGCGAGAGTGCCGGCGTTGCCCTTGCCGAACCGCACGTCGTGCCCGACGACGACCGTGCGCGCGCCGAGGCCCTCCACGAGGTACCGGGTGACGAACTCCTCGGGCGTGAGCGCGGCGAGGTCGAGCGTGTACGGCACGACGAGGACGGCGTCGAGGCCGGTGCGGCCGAGCAGGTCGAGGCGGTCCGACAGGCCGGTCAGCAGCTCGGGAGCGGTCTCCGGGCGGTGCACCCGGGCCGGGTGCGGGTCGAAGGTGAGCGCCACCGCGAGGCGGTCGTCGGCGCGGGCCAGGCCCACCAGGCGCCCCAGCACGGCCTGGTGGCCGCGGTGGACGCCGTCGAAGTTGCCGATCGTGACGACCGACGGCCCGAACCCGTCGGGGACCTGGTCCAGGTCCGTGAACACCTGCACGCGTCGCGCTCCGTCTCGTCGAGGGTCCGGCTGCCGGCGCCCGCTGCGGGCGCCAGCCGTCAAGGATACGACGACGCCGCCCACGGGCCTGCCGGGTCAGCGCGGCAGGACGGAAGCGGCGCCGGCGAGGTAGCGCTCGGCGTCGAAGTCGTCGAGCATCGCGCGCTGCATGAGGAACCCCTGGCCCAGGCCCATCATCACGGGCAGGAGCAGGTCGGCGGCGGCGTCGGGACCGTCGGGAGCCAGGTCCGGGCGGGTGGCGTACCAGGCGCGGAGCGCGTCGCGGATCACGCCCCGCAGGGTGCTCACCACCTCCTGGACGACGTCGTGGATCACGTCGTCGACGGTGGACTCCGCCCACAGCTGCACGATCACCCGTCCGTCCTCGAGGTCGCGCGCCATGCCCCCGGTGAGGATGGTCAGCACGTCGAGCGGCGGCGGCGGCACGCCGTCCCGCGACGCGCCCCCGATCTCGGTGCCGCGCCGGGAGAGCACCTCCTGGGCGACGGCGGCGAACAGCGCCTGCTTGCCGTCGTAGTGCCCATAGATCGCGCCCGCCGAGAGGCCGGACTCGGTCACGACGTCGGAGATGGAGGCGCGCTGGTAGCCCTTGGCGGTGAACACGCGCAGGGCGGCGGCCCGGATCTGCGCGCGACGCGCCTCGCGGTGCGCCTCGGTCACTCGTGGCATCGGACCCCTTCCCGAGGGCGCTGGCGGACGGTTGACAAGTCTAGGGACCCCGGCGCACCCTCTCCATAAAGAACGAACATTCGTTTTTGATACCACGCACCTCGGAGTCCACCATGTCGTCGACCACCGACGCCCCCGCCGTCCCGTCCACCACCCCGCCAGGCCCGGTCCCGCACACTCCGTGGAGCCGCGTCGTGGCCCTCGGGCTCGGCGTCGCCGCCCTCGTCGGCGTGCTGGTGCTCGCCTTCTCGTGGCCGGCCGTCACGGCCGAGCCCAAGGACCTCCCCGTCGCCGTGGCCGGCCCGCCGCAGGCCGTCGAGGCCCTCGGCGCGACGCTCGACGAGGCCCAGCCCGGCGCGGTCGACCTCGTCCCGGTCGCCGACCGGGACGCCGCCGTCGCCGCCGTCGAGTCCCGCGACGCCTACGGCGCGATCGTGCTCGGCGCCGCGCCGGAGGTGCTGACGGCCTCGGCCGCGAGCACCGTGACGACCCAGCTCCTCACCGCGGCGGCGGGACAGCTGCAGGCCGGCCTCAGCCAGCAGGCCCTCGCCTCCGGCGCGGACGCGTCCGCCGTGCCCACCGTCGCGGTGACCGACGTCGTGCCCCTGTCCGCCGACGACCCGCGCGGCGCCGGCCTGACGGCGGCGATGTTCCCGCTGCTCCTCGGCGGGATGGTGGGCGGGATCGCGATCTCGCTGCTCGTCGTGGGCGCGCTGCGCCGGGTGCTCGCGGTGGCCGTGTACGCCGCGGTGGGCGGCGTCGTGCTCGTCGCGGTGCTGCAGTCGTGGTTCGGCGCGCTGCAGGGCGCCTGGTGGACCAACGCCGGGGCCGCCGCGCTCGCCCTCGCCGCCGTCGCGGCGCCGATCACCGGGGTCGTGGCGCTGCTGGGCCGCGCCGGGATCGCGCTCGGCGCGGTGACGATGATGCTGGTCGCCAACCCGATCTCCGGCGCCACCATGCCGCCGGAGTTCCTCCCGTGGCACTGGGGCGCGATCGGGCAGTGGTTCCCGCCGGGCGCGGGCGCCACGCTGCTGCGCGACCTGTCCTACTTCCCCGCCGCCGACGCCGGGCGCGCCTGGCTCGCCCTCGGGCTCTGGGCCGGGGTGGGCGTCCTGATGTCGCTGGTCGGGCACCTGCGCACCGCGGGCGGCGCCGAGCCCGACGCCGACGCGGCCCGGGACGAGGCGCTCGAGCGCGCCGCACGGCACGCCGCGCCGGCACTGCAGGGCTGACGCCGGCCCGGGGCACGCTGAGTCGGGCACGCCGGGTCGCTCCGGGTCGCGCCGGTCAGCCGCCCGCCGGGGCGAGGACGAGCACGGGCTTCGCCAGCGCCTCGCCCCGGCGGCGCGTGTCCTCGAGCAGCGCGACCAGCGCGCCGTCGGGGCCGATCGCCGCCACGGTCCCCCGCTCGCCGCTGGCGGGCACCCACTGCCCGTACCCGAGCGCGCGCGCCTCGTCGGCGGAGAGCTCGCGCACCGGGAACGTCGCGCGCGCCGCGTCGGCGAGCGGCAGCGTGGCGAGGACGCCGTCCGCGTCCGCCTGCGCCTCCAGCTCCTCCAGGGTGCTGGCGCCCGCCAGGTCGTAGCCGCCCACACGGGTGCGCCGCAGCGCCGTGAGGTGCCCGCCGGTGCCGAGCGCGGCCCCGAGGTCGCGCGCCAGCGCGCGCACGTAGGTCCCGGACGACACGGTCACCGCGACGTCGAGGTCGAGCACGGCCACGCCGTCCGGCGTCGTCTCCGGCCGCGAGCCGAGCACGTCGAAGCGGCTCACCGTGACCGGCCGGGCCTCGAGGACCACGTCTTCCCCAGCCCGGGCGCGCGCGTACGCCCGCTTGCCGTCCACCTTGATCGCGCTCACCGTGGTGGGCACCTGGCGGATGTCCCCGGTGAGGGCGGCGACCCCGCGCGCGAGGTCCCCGGGGTCGACGCCGTCGCCCACGCCGGCCGCGGCGGTCGCCTCGCCCTCGGCGTCGTCGGTCGTGGTCGCGACGCCGAGCCGGATCGTCGCGTCGTACGCCTTGTCGGCGCCGACCACGTACGTGAGCAGCTTGGTCGCGCGCCCCACGCCGACGACGAGCACGCCCGTCGCCATCGGGTCGAGCGTGCCCGCGTGCCCCACCTTGCGCGTGCCGGCCAGCCGGCGGCAGCGACCCACCACGTCGTGGCTGGTCCACCCCGCGGGCTTGTCGACGACGAGGAACCCGTCGGGCGCCGTCGGGCGACGAGGCGGCGGCGCGGTGCGGGGGGCTGCGGTCATGGGTGCTCCGGTGTCGTCGTAGGTCAGGAGGGGCGGCTCGCGTCGAGCTGCGCCCTGGTGAGGACGGGCCGGACGTCGAGCCCGAGGTCCGCGAGCGGATGCGTGCCGACGGGGCTGCGGTCGATCGCGCACAGCACGGTCTCGACGACGGCGCCCTCGGCCCGCAGGGCGAGCGTCGCGTCGCGCACGGCGCCGCCGGTCGTGACGATGTCCTCGACCAGCACGACACGGCGGCCGGCGACGGGCGGGCCCTCGACCTGCTTCGCCGTGCCGTAGCGCTTGGCCGCCTTGCGCACGAACAGGGCCGGGGTGCCCGTCGTCGCGCTGAGCGCCGTCACCAGGGGGATGCCGCCCAGCTCGAGGCCGCCGAGCAGGTCGATGCCGGCCGGGACCAGCGGCGCCATCTGCGTCGCGACCCGGGCGAGCAGCACCGGGTCGGTCTCGAACAGGTACTTGTCGAAGTACTCGGCGGCCACCTGGCCGCTGCGCAGGGTGAACGACCCGGTGAGCCGGCAGGCCCGGTCGATGTCGCGGGCGAGGTCTGTGTCGGGGGCGCTCATGGCCCCCATCCTCGCGCACGGCGCCCACGACCGGGCCCGCCGACCGGGCCCGCCGGTCAGGACCGCCGGGTCAGGAACGGAAGGTCAGGAACGGAAGGTCAGGCCTCGTCGTCCTCGTCGTCCTCGCGCGGCTTGCGGTACGGGTCCGACTCGCCGGCAAACGACTTGCCCTCGCGGAGTGCGGCGAGCTCGGCGTCGCGGCGCTGCGCCTCCAGGAGCGCGGCGTCCAGGTGCGCGGCGTTCTCCGGCATCGAGTCCAGGAAGAACTCGATCGCCGGCGTGAGCCGCACCCCGGTCTGCTTGCCGACCTCGGAGCGGATCATGCCCTTGGCACTCTCCAGCGCCGCGGCGGTGCCTGCACGCTCCTCGTCGGTGCCGAGCACCGTGTAGAAGATCGACGCGTTCTGCAGGTCGCCCGTGACGCGGACGTCCGTGATCGTGACGAACCCGAGGCGCGGGTCCTTGATCCGGCTGTCGAGCAGCTGCGCCACGATCTCCTTGATGCGGTCCGCCAGCTTGCGGGCGCGCGGGTTCTCGGGCCTGTCGGCCTTACCGGGCATGCGTGTGTCTCCCTCTCTCGACGCCGACGGCGCCTCGCCCGACCCGCTCGTTCTCGAGGCGGGGCGGGCGAGGCGCCGTCGGGCTGAACCGTGCGGCGCGACCGTCAGGCGCGCGGCTTCTCGCGCATCTCGAAGGTCTCGATGATGTCACCCTCGGTGATGTCGTTGAACGACCCGAGGCCGATACCGCACTCGAAGCCCTCGCGGACCTCGGTGACGTCGTCCTTCTCGCGGCGCAGCGACTCGATCGTGAGGTCGTCCCCGACGATCTTGCCGTTCCGCAGCACGCGGGCCTTCGTGTTCCGGCGGATGGTGCCGGAACGGATGATCGAGCCCGCGATGTTGCCGAACTTCGAGGAGCGGAAGACCTGGCGGATCTCCGCCGTGCCCAGCTGGGCCTCCTCGAACTCCGGCTTGAGCATGCCCTTGAGGGCGGCTTCGACGTCCTCGATCGCCTGGTAGATGACCGAGTAGAACTTGACCTCGACGCCCTCGCGGTCCGCGAGGTCCTCGACGCGCTCACCGAACTTCACGTTGAAGCCGATGATGACCGCGTTGTCGACCGTGGCCAGGTTGACGTCGTTCTGCGTGATCGCACCGACACCGCGGTGGATGACGCGCAGCTCGACCTCGTCGCCGACGTCGATCTTGAGCAGCGCGTCCTCCAGCGCCTCGACGGCACCGGAGACGTCGCCCTTGAGGACCAGGTTGAGGGTCTCGACCTTGCCCTGCTCGAGCGCCTTGGTGAAGTCCTCGAGGCTGATGCGCTTGCGGCGCTTGGCCAGGAGGGCGGCACGCTCGGCGGCCTCACGCTTCTCGGCGATCTGACGCGCGGTGCGCTCGTCGGGCGCCACCAGGAAGGTGTCGCCGGCGCTCGGCACCGACGCGAGGCCGAGCACGAGGACCGGACGTGCCGGGCCCGCCTCGGTCAGCGCGTTGCCGTGCTCGTCGAACATGGCGCGCACGCGGCCGTGGGCCGTGCCCGCGACGATCGCGTCGCCCACCTGCAGCGTGCCCGACTGGACCAGGACGGTCGCGACGGCGCCGCGGCCCTTGTCGAGGTTGGCCTCGATGGCCACGCCTCGGGCGTCCTTGTCGGGGTTCGCCCGCAGGTCCAGGGAGGCGTCCGCCGTGAGGAGGACGGCCTCGAGGAGCTGGTCGATGCCCTGGTTCTGCTTCGCGGACACGTCGACGAACATCGTGTCGCCGCCGTACTCCTCCGCCACCAGGTTGTACTCGGTGAGCTGCTGGCGGATCTTGTCGGGGTTGGCCCCCTCCTTGTCCACCTTGTTCACCGCGACCACGATCGGCACGTTGGCCGCCTGGGCGTGGTTGAGCGCCTCCACCGTCTGCGGCATGACGCCGTCGTCGGCGGCGACCACGAGGATCGCGATGTCCGTCACCTGGGCACCACGGGCACGCATGGCGGTGAACGCCTCGTGACCCGGGGTGTCGATGAAGGTGATCGGGCGCTCGACGCCCTCGTGCTCACGGCGCACCTGGTACGCACCGATGTGCTGGGTGATGCCGCCGGCCTCGCCGGAGACGACGTCGGTCTGGCGGATCGCGTCGAGAAGACGCGTCTTGCCGTGGTCGACGTGGCCCATGACGGTGACGACGGGCGGACGCGGCGCGAGGACGTCGTCCGACTCGCCCTCGAGCTCGGCGTCGAGGTCGATGTCGAAGGCCCCGAGCAGCTCGCGGTCCTCCTCCTCGGCCGACACCATCTCGATGACGTACCCGAGCTCGTTCGCGAGCGTGCCGAACGTGTCCTCGTCCAGCGACTGCGTCGCGGTGGCCATCTCACCGAGGTGGAACAGCACCGTGACCAGGCTGGCGGGGTTCGCGTCGATCTTGTCCGCGAAGTCGTTCAGCGACGAGCCGTGCCGCAGGCGGACGACCGTGGAGCCGTTGCCGCGCGGGACCTGCACGCCGCCGAGCGACGGCGCCTGCATCTGCTCGAACTCCTGGCGCTTCGCGCGCTTCGACTTCCGTCCGCGCACGGGGCGTCCGCCGGCGCGACCGAACGCACCCTGCGTGGAGCCACGACCGGCGCCACCGCGCCCGCCGGGACGGCCGGCGAACCCGCCGCCACCACCGGGGCGGAAGCCGCCACCGCCGCCGGCACCGCCGGGGCCGCCGCCACGCCCGCCACCACGGCCGCCGCCCGAGGGCGCCGGACGCTCGCCGGGACGCGGCATCGAGGTCTTGCCCGGCATCATGCCGGGGTTCGGGCGCGGGCCGCCGGGACGGGGCGCCGCGGGACGCGGGCCACCGGGGCGAGGACCGCCCGGACGGGGACCGCCGGGACGCTCGCCCGACCGCTCCGCCGCCGCGGCGTCGCCGCCACGGTCGGGGCGCTGCCCCGGACGCGGCATGCCCTGGCTGGACGCGAACGGGTTGTTGCCCGGGCGCGGGCCACCGCCACCGCCGGGGCGCTGCCCCTGGCGCGGCATGCCCTGGCTCGAGGCGAACGGGTTGTTGCCCGGGCGCGGGGTGCGACCGCCCTTGCCGTCACGGCCGTCACGCTGCTCCCGCGCGGCGGGCGCCGGCTTCGGCGCCGCGGGGCGCGGGCCGGGGGTCGGGGCACCGGGGCGCGCGCCGGAGGGCTTCTCCGGGGCGGGCTCCGCGGGCGCGGCCGGCGTCGCGTCGGCGACCGGGGCGGCGGGCGCCTCGGCTGCAGGCGCGGGGGCCGCCTTCGGGGCGGGCTTGGGGGCAGGCTTCGCCGGAGCGGCCTTCTGCTCGGCGCGCGGCGCCGCGGCCTTGCTCGCCGGGGTGGCCCCCGAGGACGCGGGGGCCGCGTCCTTGTACTTGTCGCGCATCGCTCGCTCGACCGGTGCCTCGAGCGTCGAGGACGCCGACCGGACGAACTCGCCCGCCGACTTCAGGTCGGCGAGCAGGGTCTTGCTCTCCACCCCGAGCTGCTTGGCCAGCTCGTGAACGCGGATCTTCGCCACAACTCTCCTGTCTCGGCCCTCCTGCGAGACAGGGAGGACCGTCGTTAGTACCGAGTACTCATCGCACGGAACTCATCGGGTGCCCATCGGCTTCTGACCCGCTTCCTTGTCGACTTCGATGGATGCGGCCGAGCGTGCTCGGTCGCGACGGCGCGGCCGCCTGGGGCGGCGCGTGCCGGAGGGACTCAACGTTCCAGCTGCTCCAGCTGATCCCGGACGCCGGAGAGGTCGAGGGGTCCCGTGACGCGCAGCGCGCGCGGCACGGCCCGACGACGCTCGGCGAGCGCCAGGCAGGCGGACGTCGGATGGATCCAGGCGCCACGCCCCGGAAGGCACCCTCGCACGTCGGCCACGAGACGTTCCTCGTGATCCGACGTCTCGAGCACCAACCGCAGGAGAGCGGACCGCTGGTCACGCTCCCTGCACCCGACGCACGTCCGTACCGGCCCGGAGCGTTCCGGGATGGTCCGTGGGGAGGTCGAGGGCTGGGCGCGTGGCCCGGTCCCCGACAGTCTAGCGCGACCGCCCACGTGCCGTGACCGGCCTCAGCCCTCGGCCCCGCGGGAGACCGCGGCGCCACCTGCGGCGTCACCGGTCCCGTCCTCGGCGGGGGCCGCGGCCTCGTCGGAGCGGATGTCGATGCGCCAGCCCGTCAGCTTCGCGGCGAGACGGGCGTTCTGCCCCTCCTTGCCGATCGCGAGCGACAGCTGGTAGTCCGGCACCACGGCGCGCGCGGCCTTGGCGTCCGCGTCGACCACGGTGACGGACGTCACACGGGCCGGCGACAGGGCGTTGGCCACGAAGCGGGCCGGGTCGTCGCTGTGGTCGACGATGTCGATCTTCTCGCCGTGCAGCTCTGCCATGACGGCGCGCACGCGCGACCCCATCGGCCCGATGCACGCGCCCTTGGCGTTGAGCCCGGCCACCTTGGACCGCACCGCGACCTTGGACCGGTGCCCCGCCTCGCGCGCGATCGCCGTGATCTCGACCGCGCCGTCCGCGATCTCCGGCACCTCGAGCTCGAAGAGCTTGCGCACGAGGCCCGGGTGGGTGCGGCTCAGGACGACCTGCGCGCCCTTCATCCCGCGGGAGACCTCCACGACGTAGGCCCGCAGGCGCTCGCCGTGCACGTACTCCTCGGTGGGGACCTGCTCGTGCGGGGGCAGCACGGCCTCCGTGCCGCCGACGTCCACGAGCACGACGCGCGGGTCGCGGCCCTGCTGGATGACGCCGGCGAGGACCTCGCCCTCCTTGCCGCGGAACATGCCGAGCACCTGGTCGTCCTCGGCGTCGCGCAGGCGCTGCACGATGACCTGCCGGGCGGTGGCCGTGGCGATGCGGCCGAAGTCGGCCGGCGTGTGGTCGAACTCCGGGCCCAGCTCGATCGTGGGCCGCGCGTCGGGGTCCTCGGGGTCGGGCGTGCGGATCTCCTCGCGGGCCCAGACCGCGACGTGCCCGGACTTGCGGTCCACCTCGACGCGGGCGTGCTGGTAGGCGTCGGGCGTGCGGTGGTAGGCCGACAGCAGCGCCTGCTCGATCGCGGCCACGAGGACGTCGAGGCTGATGTCCCGCTCCCGCTCCAGCAGCCGGAGCGTGCTCATGTCGATGTCCATCGTCAGCCCTTCTCGCGACGGGCGTCGCCCGTGGTGTCGTCCTGCGGGTCGTCGCCCGCGTCGGTGTCGGTCTCGTCCGAGGCGTCGAGGCGCTTCAGCTCGACCTCGATCTTGCCCTTGCGCACGTCGGCGACGGCCAGGCGGGTGTCGCCGTCCAGCACGAGCCAGGGCCCGCCGTCCGCGGCGTCGCCGTCCTCGGGCACGGGCTCGACGGCGGTCAGGCGGCCCTCGGCCGTGCCGCCGTCACGCAGCCGCAGCGTGACGAGGCGGCCGCGGGCGCGCTTGAAGTGGCGCAGCTCCGTCAGCGGCCGCGACGTCCCGGGGGTCGACGTCTCCAGCGTGTACGCGCCCGGCACCACGTCGTCGGCGTCCAGCGCCGCGGAGATCCCGCGCGCCACGTCGCCGAGAGTGTCGGAGTCGAGGCTGCCCAGCGCGTCCTCGGGGAGGTCCACCGTGATGCGCACGACCGACTTCGCGCCGGCCTGCGTCACGACGACGTCCTCCAGGTACAGGTCGGCCGCCTCGACCGCGGGGGCCACGACCCGCCGCACCGCCTCGGCCTTCGACCCGGCCGTCGTCGTCCGGCCGTGCTGCGCTGCCATCGCTGCCTCCCGTGGGTCACGTCGATCTGCCGTGTGCTCCCGCGCCGGGACGTCCCGCGGCCGGTGTGTCGTTGTGTGCAGCGTCCAGCGTAACGAACGACGGGCCCCGTTCGCGCCGCGCGGCGTGCCGGGCCGCACGGAGGAACGTCACACCGGCGCCCCCGCGCGCGTGGCATCATCGGCCTCGATGGAACCGCAGCCCGCCCCCGCCCGGCCCGCCGCCTCCGCCGCGGCCGGGGTCGCCTCCCGTCGCCGCCGGCGGGCGGCCGCCGCCGGCGCCCTCGTGCTGGTCGGGGTGCTGGCCGGGTGCGGCGTGCGGCTGGAGGCGCCGCCGGCGGCGGAGCCGGTCCCCGACGCCCACGAGGTGGTGCGGCGCACCGCGGTCTCGGACGCGCTCCTGGTGGCCGACGGCGCCGAGGTCGCCCTCGAGGACGTGCCGACCGACCGGAAGCACCTGGTCGACGAGCTCACCCGGATCGTGGCCGACTCCCGCGCGCAGGCCGAGGCGCTCGGCGGCGAGTACGACTCGGGGCTCGCGACCGGCGAGCCGACCGGCTCGCAGTCGTCGACCTGGGACAAGGCCGACCCCGCCGACGTGGTCAAGGCGCTCGAGGACGCCGCCGCGCGCTCGCGCACCGCGGCCGGGACCACGACCGACGGCCCGCTGGCCCGGCTCGTCGCCTCGGTCGGGGCCGCGCAGACCGTCTCCGCCCAGCGGCTCGCGGCGCTCGCCCGCGTCGACGGGCCGGACGTCGTCGTGCCCGAGATCCCCGCCCCGACGGGGTCGGGACGCGCCGCGGAGGACGCCTCGGCGTCCCCCTCGCCCAGCGGCTCGAAGGACGGCGAGACCGCCGAGGAGGAGGAGCGGGACCGCGACGGGACGGTGCCCGAGGGCCTCACCGCGCACGACCTGAGCACCCTCGTGGTGTCCGAGGACGCGACCCGCTACGCGTTGCAGCTGCGCGCGGCGATCGGCTCCGGCGACCGGCGCGCGCGGCTGCTGGAGCGCGTCACCCAGCACGCCGAGCGCGCCGACGGGTGGGCCGCCGTCGCCGGCACCCAGGCCACGAAGCAGGACCCCCGCCGCGCCGCGTACACCGTCCCGCGGGTCGCCGACCTCGGCGACAAGGGCCTCGTGCTCGACCTGGAGAACGACCTCGCCACCGACTACGCGACGCTCGTCGGCACGACGACCGCCGGCACGCGCGGCGTGCTCGTGGACCTGCTCGTCGACTCCGCCGTCACGCTCGACGACTGGGGCGCCGAGCCCGTGCCCTTCCCCGGCCTGCCGGAGCAGGCCGGGGACTGACCCGGGCCCACCGGTCTACCGGTCGAGCAGCGCCACGACCTTCGCGATGACGGCCTGGGCGGCGTCGGCCACGGCCACCTGCTCGGACGCGCCGGCGCGGGGACGGACCTCGACGAGACCGTCGGCCAGCCCGCGGCCGACCACCACGATCAGCGGGACGCCGAACAGCTCCGCGTCGGCGAACTTCACGCCCGGCGACACCTTGGGCCGGTCGTCGTAGATCACCTCGACGCCCGCCTCGACCAGCTCGGTGGCGAGCTTCTCGGCGGCCTCGAAAACCTCGGTGCCCTTGCCGGTCGCGACGATGTGCACGTGGGCCGGCGCCACCTGGATCGGCCAGGCGAGGCCCTTGTCGTCGTGGTTGCCCTCGGCGATCGCGGCGACCGCGCGGGTCACGCCGACTCCGTAGGACCCCATGGTCACGGTGACGGCCTTGCCGTTCTCGTCCAGCACCTTGAGGTCGAGCGCCTCGGCGAACTTGCGGCCGAGCTGGAACACGTGGCCCATCTCGATGCCGCGCGCCGTCTCGAGCGTTCCGTCGCCGTTCGGGCAGGGGTCCCCGGGGCGGACCTCCGCCACCTCGATCGTGCCGTCGGCGGTGAAGTCGCGCCCCGCGACGAGGTCGATGACGTGCTTGCCGGGCTCGTCCGCGCCGGTGACCCAGCGCGTGCCCTCGACGACGCGCGGGTCGAGGAGGTAGCGGACCTTCGAGGGACCCTCCTCGCCGAGCGCGCCGGGCCCGATGTAGCCCTTGACCAGCTCCGGGCGGGCCGCGAAGTCCTCGTCGCCGAACGGCGTGAACTCCGCCGGGTAGAAGGCGGCCTCCATGCGCTTGACGTCCACCTCGCGGTCGCCGGGGACGCCGATGGCGACGGCCTCGGTGCTGCCGTCCGGGTGATGCAGCCGGAACAGCACGTTCTTGAGCGTGTCGCTCGCCTGCCAGGGCCGGTCGTCGCGGGCGAAGCGCTCGTTGAGGACGCCGACGAGCGACTCGATCGTCGGGGTGTCGGGCGTGTCCTCGGCGTGCGCGGCCGGTGCGTCGTCCCACGGCACCGGGTCGGGGACGGGCGCGTGCGCGGCCTCGACGTTGGCGGCGTACCCGCAGGCGGCGCACTCCACGTACGTGTCCTCGCCGATCGGCGACTTGGCGAGGAACTCCTCCGACTTGGAGCCGCCCATCGCGCCGGCGTGCGCCGAGACGATGACGTACTCGAACCCGAACCGGTCGAAGATCCGCTGGTAGGCGGCGCGGTGCTTGGCGTAGCTCGCGTCGAGACCGGCGTCGTCGATGTCGAAGGAGTACGAGTCCTTCATGATGAACTCGCGCCCGCGGATGAGGCCCGCGCGGGGGCGCGCCTCGTCGCGGTACTTGGTCTGCACCTGGTACAGAGCGAGGGGCAGGTCCTTGTACGACGAGTACAGGTCCTTCACCAGCAGGGTGAACATCTCCTCGTGCGTGGGCGCGAGGAGGTAGTCGGCCTCCTTGCGGTCCTTCAGCCGGAAGATGTTGGGCCCGTACTCGGTCCAGCGACCGGTGGCCTCGTACGGCTCGCGCGGCAGCAGCGCCGGGAAGTGCACCTCCTGCGCGCCGATCGCGTCCATCTCCTCGCGGATGACGGCCTCGACCTTCGCCAGCACGCGCAGGCCGAGCGGCAGCCAGGAGTAGATGCCGGGGGCGGCGCGGCGGATGAAGCCGGCGCGCACCAGCAGCCGGTGGCTCGCGACCTCGGCGTCGGCCGGGTCCTCACGCAGGGTGCGGACGAAGAGCTGGGACAGGCGGAGCAGGTCGCCCTGGGTCTGGCGGGCGGACACGATCGACATGGGGGCAAGCCTAGCGGCGCGGCGGGCCTCCCCCGGCCGGTGTCGCCGCCGCCGGTGCGGCCGCACCTCTGGTCGCCGTCGCACCGTGCTGGCAGCATGGCCGCATGCCCGAGCTTCCCGAGGTGCAGGCGCTGGCGGAGTTCCTCGACACCCGCACGTCCGGGCGTCGGATCGTCGCCGCCGACGTCGCGGCGATCGCCGCGCTCAAAACGTTCGACCCGCCCGTGAGCGCGCTCGTCGGGCGCGAGGTCACGGGTGTCACCCGCCACGGCAAGTGGGTTGACGTGCGTGTGTCCGGGGTCGAGCCGCACGGTGACGGCGGCGAGGAGGACACCGGCCTGCATCTGCTGTTCCACCTGTCGCGCGGCGGGTGGGTGCGCTGGTCGGACCAGGCGCCGACGACGCCCGTGCGCCCCCGCATGGGCGGCTCGTCGCGCGGGCCCGCCCTCGCCCTGCGGGTGCGCCTGGACGACGGCGCGGGGTTCGACCTCACCGAGGCCGGCACGCGCAAGCGGCTCGCCGTCCACGTGGTGCGCGACCCGCGGGAGGTGGAGCAGGTCGCCACACTCGGCGTCGACCCGCTTTCGGAGGACTTCACGGTGGCCGCCCTCGCGGCGCTCATGACCGAGCGCAGCCAGCAGGTCAAGGGCCTGCTGCGCGACCAGCGGGCGATCGCCGGCATCGGCAACGCCTACTCCGACGAGATCCTGCACGTGGCGCGGACGTCGCCGTTCAAGCTCACGCGGTCGTTCACCGAGGACGAGGTCGCCGCCCTGCACGACGCCGTCGTGACGACCGTGCGCGACGCCGTCGCCGCGTCGTCGGGCAAGCCCGCCAAGGAGCTCAAGGACGCCAAGCGCGCGGGCATGCGCGTGCACGGCCGCACGGGCGAGGCCTGCCCGGTGTGCGGGGACGTCGTGCGCGAGGTCAGCTTCGCCGACCGCTCCCTGCAGTACTGCGCCACCTGCCAGACCGGCGGGCAGGTGCTCGCCGACCGGCGGATGTCGAAGCTGCTGAAGTAGTTCCGCGACTCGACACCGCCCGGCCGGCGACCCCGTCTCAGCCCGCGGCGACGGCCTCCCGCGACGCGACGAACGCGTCGACGCACGCGCGCACCTGCTCGGGCCTGTGCGCGGCGGACAGCTGCACGCGGATGCGCGCCTCGCCGCGGGGCACCACGGGGAAGCTGAACGCCGTGACGTACACGCCGCGCTCCCCCATCGCCGCGGCGACCCTGGCGGCGAGCACGGCGTCGCCGAACATCACCGGGACGATCGGGTGCTCGCCGGGCAGCAGGTCGAAGCCCGCCTCGGTCATGAGGCGGCGGAACAGCTCGGCGTTGCGGGTGAGGTTCTCGCGCAG
>NZ_JBHWYY010000098.1:0-14498 GCF_042728595.1 Isoptericola sp. NPDC060185
AGGAAGCCCGCCAGCCGCTGCTCGAGCGTCCGGTGCTGGTCCTGCGTGCCGCAGATGAAGCGCACGCTGGCGAGGCCGTAGCCCCAGGTGTCCAGCGCGTCACGCGCCGACGCGAGGATGCGCGGGTCGTCCGCGAGACCCAGGTAGTTGTTGGCGCAGAAGTTGAGCAGCTCCGCGCCGTCGGCGCTGATGCGGGCGCCCTGCGGGCCCGCGATGCCGCGCTCGCGCTTCGTCAGGCCCGCGCGCTCGATCTCGGCGAGCTCACCCGCCACGTGCTCCCGGAACGTCCCGTACATCAGTAGTCCTCCACCCCGGCGTGGCCTTGCGCCCCGTCCGCCCAGTCCGTCCAGTCCAGTACCACCTTGCCGCCGTGCGCCGAGGCCGCGGCCTCGAAGCCCTCGTGCCACCGGCTCGCGGGGAGCCGGTCCGTGACGACCGACGCGATCGCCGTGCGCAGCGTCTCGCTCGTGCGCAGCATCGCGTCCATCGCCTGCCACGTCTCGAACATCTCGCGGCCGTAGATGCCCTTGAGCGTGAGCATGTGCGTCACCACCGTGCCCCAGTCGACGGCGATCGGCCCGGCCGGGAGGCCGAGCATCGCGATCCGGCCGCCGTGGTTCATGTTCGCGATCATCTCGGGCAGCGCACTGGGCGCGCCGCTCATCTCGAAGCCGACGTCGAAGCCCTCGCGCAGCCCCAGCTCGCGCTGGGCGTCGGCGACGCGCGCCGTGCGCACGTCGAGGGCCGCGTCCGCGCCCATCGCCCGCGCCATCTCCAGGCGCGCCGGGCTCACGTCGGTGCCCACCACCAGGTGCGCGCCCGCGTGCCGGGCGACGGCGATCGCCATGAGGCCGATCGGCCCACAGCCCGAGACGAGCACGTCCTCGCCGATCACGGGGAACGCGAGCGCGGTGTGCACCGCGTTGCCCAGCGGGTCGAAGATCGCCGCGACATCGAGGTCGACGCCCGCGTGGTGCACCCACACGTTGGTCGCGGGCAGTACCACGTACTCGGCGAACGCACCGTCGCGGTGCAGGCCCAGGCCCTGGGTGCGGATGCACATCTGGCGACGCCCGGCGCGGCAGTTGCGGCACGTGCCGCAGACGATGTGCCCCTCGCCGGACACGATGTCGCCCACGGCGACGTCGTGCACCAGCTCGCCGACCTCCACGACCTCGCCGACGAACTCGTGCCCCGGCACCAGCGGCGTGGTGATCGTGGACGCGGCCCAGTCGTCCCACCGCTCGATGTGCAGGTCGGTGCCGCAGATCCCGGTGCGCAGCACGCGGATCTTCACGTCGCCGATCCCGGCCTCCGGCTCGGGCCGGTCCACGAGCTCCAGGCCCGCGCCCGGGCCCGGCTTGAACAGCGCCTTCACTCAGCTCTCCTTGACACCCGTCGTCACCCGGCCCCACGTCGTCGCGCGGCCACCGCGGTGAACTGTCTCACGATCCGGACCCCTCGCGGCAACTCGCGGGGGTCGAGCACCTGCCGCCCTGCCCAGGAGCCGGGCGGGGCGCGCCGCCCCACCCGGCTCCTGTCCGTCCCCCGCTCAGGAGCAGGTGACCTCGGTGCGGTAGATCTGCTGGTCGCCGCCCGCGGCGTGCGGGACCACGCACGGCGTGTGCGCGATGTAGCGGACCTGCTGGTACAGCGGCTGCAGCACCTGGTCGGCGAGGATGCGGTCCTCGGCCTTCTGCCACTGCGCGATCGACTCGTCCGGGGTCTTGGCCGCGAGCGCCGCGGCGACCGCGGCCTCGCCCACCGGGTCGGAGTACTTGAGGCGGTAGTTCGCGTCGATGTACACCGACGCCACCCACTCGGACGCCGCGGGGAACGACGAGCCCCACAGCTGGATGACCGGGCCGTCCAGCCCGTAGGAGTTGACGGTCTCGGAGAGGGCGGCCGCGGGCACCGGCTTGGGCTCGACGACCAGGCCGATCTCCTTGGCGGAGTTGGAGATGGCGAGCGCCGTCGCCGCGTCGGTGGTGCTCTCCGACGAGTAGTTCAGCGGGATGGTGCCGGTGAACCCCGACTTCTCGATCAGGGCCTTGGCGGCTTCCGGGTCGTAGGTGCAGTACTTCCCGCACGCGTCCTCGCGGTAGGCGTCCACCGAGTTCGGCATCAGCGACCCCCAGGGAAGCGTCGCGCCCTTGAACAGATCCTTCGAGATCGTCTCGCGGTCCACGATCATCGAGAACGCCTGGCGGACCTCGATCGGGAACTTCTCGTCGAGGTAGGTGGGCCACGCGAAGTAGGCGGCGAGGGCGTTGCGGTCGATGGCCGTGAGCCCGTCGTCGCCCAGCGCGTTGCGCCCCTGGGCGATGAGGCCGGGCGGCAGGTCACGCAGCACGTCCGCGTTGCCCGCCACGACGTCCTGGTAGGCCGTGTTGGTGTCGGTGTAGACGCGGAAGGTGATCTGGTCCGCCGCGCCGTCAGGCACCCAGCCCTGGTACTCCGGGTCCTTCTTCAGCACGGCCTCGACCTGCGGGTCGAGCTTCTCGAGCGTGTAGACGCCGTTGCCGACCGGGTCCTTGTCGTAGGCCAGCGGGTCGGCGAACGCGCTCTCGGGCATCGGGCAGAACGCCAGCTGCGACAGGATGTACGGCACGTCGTTGTTGGGCGCCTTGGTCTCGATCGTGAAGGTGCTCTCGTCGACGAGCGTGATGCCGGAGAACTCCGTGGCCTTCGCCTTGCCCTCGGCGGGGTTCAGCTCGTCGTAGCCCTTGATCGGGCCGTACGCGTAGTTCGAGGGCATCGCGTTGACGCCGGCGCCCACGAAGTTGAACGTGTCGACGTAGGTCTTGGCCGTGATGGGCGTGCCGTCCGAGAAGGTGTGGCCGTCGGCCACCTTCACCGTCCAGTGGACCTGGTCGTCGCTCTCGAGCGACTCGGCGCCGCGCATGAAGACCGTGCCGTCCTCCTCGATGCCGGTCAGGGGCTCGCAGAGCGCCATGGCGATCTGGCTGCCGGGGTTCTGGGCGCCGGTGATCCGGCCGATCTCGCCGTTGTTGACGGCGACGATCGACGTCGAGCCGTCGGCGGCGTCGCTGCCGCCCCCGGGCTCGCCGAGACAGCCGGACAGCATCGAGGTGCACGCTGCGGCGGCGACGATGCCGACCGCGATGCGGCTGCTCCTACGGTTCATCAGTGGTTCCTTTCGGACAGGGCGGGAACTACGGGAGAGGGAGGGATCGTGGAGACCATGCCGACGCGCGACCGGGTGATCTGCTCGGCGAGGTGGCAGGAGGCCTGGTGGGCCGGTCGAACGCCCGGGACGGGCGCGAGGGCGGGCACGTCGGTGGCGCACCGCTCCACCGCCGCGTAGCAGCGGGTGTGGAACGGGCAGCCCGGCGGCGGGTCGATCGGCGACGGCGGGTCGCCCTCGAGCACCACCCGCTCGAGGTGCTCGCCGGGGGCGAGCTTGCGCGGGATCGCCGAGAGGAGCGCGCGGGTGTACGGGTGCGCGGTGGCGCCGTACACGTCGTCGCAGCCGCCCTGCTCGACGACCTTGCCGAGGTACATCGTCACGATGCGGTCGGACATGTGCTGGACGACGTCGAGGTCGTGCGCGATGAAGACGATCGACAGGCCGAGCTCGCGCTTGAGGCGGTTGAGCAGGTTCAGCACCTGGGCGCGCACCGAGATGTCGAGGGCGGAGACCGGCTCGTCGCACACCAGGAGCTTCGGCTCGACGGCGAGCGCGCGGGCGATGCCGATCCGCTGCAGCTGCCCGCCGGAGAACTCGTGCGGGTAGCGGTGCGCGTGCTCGGGGTTCAGGCCGACCTGGGTCAGCAGCTCCCCCACGCGCGCCTCGACCTGCGAGGCCGGGAGGAGCCGGTGCGTCGTGATGCCCTCCGCGACCGACTGCCCGACCGACCGGCGCGGGTCCAGCGAGGCGTGCGGGTCCTGGAACACCATCTGCACCTCGCGGTGCAGCAGCCTCTTGCGGTCGGCGTGCGACATGGCGCCGACGTCGACGCCGTTCCAGCGCACGACGCCTTCGCTGGGTGCCTCCAGGCCGCAGATGATGCGCGCAAGCGTGGACTTGCCGCAGCCGGACTCGCCGACCAGGCCCACCGTCTCGCCCTCGGCGACCGTGAAGTCGACGCCGTCGACGGCCCGGACCTGCCCGTGCGCCCCCCGCGAGAACATCGTGTGCTTCTGCTTGTAGTAGCGGCGCACCGACTCAAGCTCCAACAGCGACACGGGCGAGCACCTCCTCCTTGTGGTGGCAGGCGGCGGCCCGGTCCTCGACGAACGCGTCCAGGGGCGGCAGCGCCGTGCGGCACTCGTGGGTCGCGTACCCGCAGCGCGGGTTGAAGCTGCAGCCGGGCGGCCGGCGGGCGATGTCCGGGGGCAGTCCCGGGATCGTCGGCAGGTCGCCGCCGCGGTGCGCGGCACCCGGGATGGAGCCGAGCAGCCCCTCGGTGTACGGGTGCGCGGGGCGGTCGAACATGCTGCCGATCGGACCGGCCTCGGCGACCCTGCCCGCGTACATGACCAGAGCCCGGTCGGCGAGCTGGCCCGCGACTCCCAGGTCGTGGGTGATCATCAGCAGCGCCATCTTGCGGTGCTCGGTGATCTCGGCGAGCAGCTCCAGGATCTGCGCCTGCACGGTCGCGTCGAGCGCGGTGGTCGGCTCGTCCGCGATGAGGACGTCCGGGTCCAGCGCCAGCGCCATCGCGATCATGATCCGCTGGCGCATCCCGCCGGAGAACTGGAACGGGTAGTCGCCGGCGCGGTTCGCCGCGTCGGGGATCCGCACCGCCCGCATCATCTCGACCGCCGCGTCGTGCGCCTGCTTCTTCCCCATCCCGCGGTGCACGCGGTAGAGCTCGGCGATCTGGGTCGCCACGGTCTGCACCGGGTTGAGAGCGCTGAGCGCGTCCTGGAACACCATCGCGATGCGCGCGCCCTGCACCTGGCGCAGCCTCGCCGGCGGGAGCGTGAGCAGGTCGTCGCCGTCGAACAGGATCCGGCCACCCGTGATGCGCGACGCCGGCCGAGGCAGGATGCCCATGATCGCCTTGGCGGTGATGCTCTTGCCGGACCCCGACTCGCCGAGGACGGCGAGGGTCTCGCCGCGGTCGAGGGTGAAGCTCACGTCCTGCAGCGCGGCGATCGGCGGGTTGCCGGGCGAGCGGAACTCGAGGGAGAGGTTCTGGACGTCGAGGAGCGCGGTCATCGGCGGGCCTTCGGGTCGAGGGCGTCGCGCAGGCTCTCGCCGAGCACGACGAAGGCGAGCGTGGTGAGCCCGAGCATCAGGGCGGGGAAGAACATCAGGAGCGGCGCGATCTGCCAGTTGCCGTCCTGGCTCGCCAGCGCGATCTGGATGCCCCAGGAGAACGCCGGCAGCTTGAGCCCCACGCCGAGGATCGAGAAGCCCGCCTCGGCGGCCATGCCGGCGCCGACCGACAGCGTCGTCATGACGATGAGCGGCGTGACGGCGTTGGGGACCACGTGGGAGGCGAGGATCCGCCAGGGGCCGACGCCCAGGCCGCGGGCGGCCTGGATGTACTCGAGGTTGCGCACCTGCATGACGGAGCTGCGCATGTAGCGCATGGTCGCGGCCCAGCTGAACAGCACGAGGACGAGCACGATCGTCCACACCGTGCGGGAGCGGAACTGGTACAGGATCACGAGGCTGGCGATGCCGACGGGGATGCCGAGCACCACGTTGGACGTCCAGGAGATGATCGAGTCCACGACGCCGCCGAAGTAGCCGGCGAGGGAGCCGGCGACCAGCGCGACGACGAACGAGATCACCGCGGTGTAGACGCCCACCTCGAGCGAGGTGCGCGCCCCGTAGACGATGTTCGACCAGTAGTCGCAGCCCTGGATGTCGAAGCCCATGGGGTGGCCGGGGGCCGGCCCGAGGCGCGACTGGGACAGGTCGCAGTCGCGCGGGTCGAGCTGGGTGAACAGCGTCGGGAACAGGGCCATGAGCGTGACGACGGCGATGATGAGGACCGCGAGGTCGAACCACGGGCTCTTCCACAGGCTGCGCAGGCCGCTGCGGGGGCGCCCCCGGCGAGCGGCGGCGGCCGGCGGCGCGACGGTGGACTCAGGCATGGCGCACCCTCGGGTCGATGATCGGGTAGAGGAGGTCCACGACGAGGGCCGCGACCAGGTAGAACAGGAGCAGGAAGACCGAGACGCCGACGACGACCGGCCCGTTCTGCGTGTCGATCGCCCGGGCGAGCGTCCCGCCCAGGCCGGGCAGGTTGAAGATCGTCTCGATGAGCACCGAGCCGCCCAGCAGCGCGGCCATGCTCAGCCCGAGGTAGGTCACGACGGGCATGAAGGCGTTGCGCAGCGCGTGGACCCACATGATCCGACGCGGAGGAAGCCCTTTCGCCGTCGCGGTGACGATGTAGTCCGACCGCATGGTGTCGACCAGGCTGGTGCGGCTCAGCCGCGCCAGCGGGGACGCGGTCTCGAGCGCGAGCACCAGCGCCGGCATGACGAACGCCAGCGGGAACCCGGCCTGCACCCCGGAGATCGGCAGCCAGTGCAGCTTGATGCCGAACACGTACTGCGAGAAGTACGCGACGATGAAGCCCGGCACCGCCAGGAAGAAGATCGTGAAGACCAGGTTGAGCTTGTCCGGCAGCCTGCCCTGGCGCAGCCCCGCCCAGACCCCCAGGCACACGCCGATGACGAGCTTGAGCAGGAACGCCGTCAGGGCCAGCACCACCGTGTAGGGCAGCGCGGTCGCGATCAGCGTGGACACGGAGTTGCCGTTGAAGTCGTGCCCGAAGTCGCCGTGCAGCACGCCCCACAGGTACTTCGCGTACTGCACGAGGAACGGGTCGTCGAGGTGGTACTGGTCCCGGATCGCCGCGATCGTCGAGTCCGAGAGCCGCTTCTCTCCCCCGGCGAGCCGGGTGACCGGGTCGCCGGGGATGAGGAAGACCAGCAGGTAGACGAGCAACGTCGAGCCGATGAGGGTCGGGACCATCATCAGGATGCGCCGCAGCGCGTACCGGAGCATCAGCGGCGAGCCGGCTGGTGGGCGGCGTAGTAGTCGAGCAGCTCCTCGGGGAGCCGGGGGATCTCGAACGGGGCGGAGTCCGAGCGGATCGACAGCGCGCCGCCGATGCCGGCCGCGACCGCGTCGCGTGCGGCGACCGGGCTCGTGTCGGTGGGCGTGCCTCGCCGGACGAACTCGACGAACTCCGCGACCGTCAGCGGGTCGGCGCCGCCGTGCCCGCCGTCGCCGCCGTCCTCGATCGGGTAGCGCACGTGCCCCTTCTCGAGGTAGTCGCTGCGGGCGTTCCACACCCGGATCTCGCCGCCGGCGTCGTCGTCGAAGTTCTCGATGCGTCCCTCGGTGCCGATCACCGTGTAGTTGCGCCAGTAGTCCGGGGTGAAGTGGCACTGCTGGTAGCTCATGAGCACGCCCGAGTCGGTGCGCATCATGATCATCGAGATGTCCTCGACGTCGATGACGGGGTTGAGGTCCTGCTGGGCCAGCGGCGGCCAGTTCTGCATGGAGAACCAGTCGCCCATGCGGCGGTCGGAGTTGTCGCGGCGCGAGTCGACCTTGTCGTAGACGGCGAGGTCGCCGACGCCGACGACCGACCGGGTGGAGGTCCCCGCGATCCAGTGCATGACGTCGATGTCGTGCGCGCCCTTCTGCAGCAGCAGGCTCATGGCCTTGCCGCGCTCGGCGTGCCAGTCCTTGAAGTAGTAGTCGCCGCCGTGCCCGACGAAGTGGCGGCACCAGATCGCCTTCACCTCGCCGATCTCGCCGCGGTCCACGATGTCCTTGAGCATCCGCACGACCTGCATGTGGCGCATGTTGTGGCCCACGTACACCTTGGTGCCGGTGCGGTGACCGGCCTCGAGGATGCGGTCGGCGTCCTCGATGGAGATGGCCAGCGGCTTCTCGATGTAGGTGGCGATGCCGGCCTCGAGCAGCTCGACGGAGACGTCGGCATGGGTGAAGTCCGGCGTGGTGACGAACGCGCCGTCGACCTCGAGGCCGGAGGCGATCAGCTCCGCGACGGACGCGAACACCGGCACGTCGCCGAAGAGGCGCGCGGCGCGGGCGTGCGTGCGCGGGTCGGGGTCGACGGCGGCGACGACGCTGCCGCCCGCCTCCGTGACGTGCAGCGCGACGCCGGCGCGGGCGCCGATGCCGATCGCGGCGGCTCGGAAGGGGGTCGTCTCGGCGACGCGTGCGGTGCTCATCTCTTCGTTCTCCGGATCGATGGTGACGAGGGGCGCCGGGACGTCCGGCAGCCCGTAGATGCGGGTGGAGTGCTGGGTGAAGGCCAGGCCGAGGGCCCCGAGGACCGCGGCGTCGGCGCCCAGCTCCCCGCCGCGGATGAGCCGCGGGCCGGCCTCGATGCCGGTCACCGCGGTGCGGATGCCCTCGGCGAGCGGCCCGGCCACGAGGTCGGCGTACTCGCCGAGCTCGCCGCCCAGGACGATGACGTCGGGGTCGACGGTGAGCAGCAGCGCGGCGAGCGCCGGCGCCATCGCGGCGCTCAGCGACTCCAGCGCCGCCAGCCCCGAGAGGTCGGCCGGGTCGTCGCGCAGCCGCCGCAGCTGGGCGCCGACCCGCGGGACGGCCTCGAGCAGGGTGCCGGGCGGCACCTCGACGTCGCTGAACGCGCGGAGCAGGCCGACCTCCCCCGCCCGCCCGCGGCGGCCGCGGAGCACGTGGCCGTCCGCGGTGACCCGCGCCGACACGTGGTGCCAAGTGAGCGCATAGACGCCCGTCTCGGCGTCGGCGAGCGCGCCGCCGCGGGACTCGGCCTCGGCGGCGAGCGACAGGTCGTTGTCGACGACGACCGGCGCCCCGAAGGACTCGGTGAACATCGCGGCGACGTCCCGACCGTTCCACGCGGTGATCTGCGGGGCCGAGACGAGGATGCCGTCCTCGTCGATGAGGCCGGCGACCGCGACGCCGATCGCCGCGACGTTCGACGGCCGGTGCCCGGCGCGCTCCAGGGTCTGCTGGAGCAGAGCCCGGACGGGGGCCAGGGAGGGCTGGGCCGTGGTCGGCGGCGCGATCTCGGCGTCCTGGCGACCCAGCACCCGCCCGGTGCGGTCGGCCACGACGATGCGCACGGCGCTGCGCGTCAGGTCGATGCCCACGACCACGGGCGAGCCCGCGACCGGCGAGTAGGTGCGGGCCGGCCGCCCCGACGCCACCCGCGCCTCGTGCTCGACGGCCAGCCCGGACTCCACGAGCTCGCCCAGCGCCGCGGTGACGGTCGGGCGCGACAGGCCGGTGCGCTCGGCCAGGTCCGAGATCGTCACGCGGCCCAGGTCCCGCAGGCTCGCCAGGCACTGGGCCACGAGCTTCACGTCGATGGCAGACATCCTTGACCCCAATTTCGAAGTAGCTTTCATCACCGTTGCGAAAGCAGTTTCGTCATTCTGGAGGCGCGCCACATCGCTGTCAAGAGCGTGAGTGACTTATTTCCGGGCCGACCGATCACGACCGATCATCGACGCGCGCGCCGTCCGGGCGCTGCGAGCAGGGACGCGCCTCAGAAGAGGACGGTCGTGAAGGTGCCGACCTGCTCGAAGCCCACGCGGCGGTACGTGGCGAGCGCCGGGGCGTTGAAGGCGTTGACGTACAGCGAGACGACGGGGGCGACCTCGGCCCGCGTGGTCACCACGACCGCCGCCATGCCGGCCGCCGCGAGACCCTGGCCGCGGCGCACGGGGTCCACCCAGACGCCCTGCACCTGGGCCACGCCGCCGGCCACGGCCCCGAGCTCGGCCTTGAAGGCGACGACACCGGGCGGGTCGTCCGGGTCCACGCGGACGAACGAGCGCCCCTCGGCGACCAGGGAACGCACGCGCAGCGCGTAGGCGCTGCCGGGGGACGCGGCGGGGACGTACCCGACCTCCTCGGCGAACATCCGCACGCACGCGGGCAGCACGACGTCCACCTCCTCGAGGGTGGAGCGCCGCACGGCCGGGTCGGGCTCGACGTCGGGGTCGCGCGCGATGGCCAGCGACGGCTGGTCCGCGCGGACCTCCCGCGCCCGGGGCCAGTGCGGGGCGAGCAGCTCCCACAGGGCGAGCGCGGCCGTGCGCTCCCCCACGATCGACGACGAGCGGCGGCCCTGCGCCCGCGCGAGGGCGGCGAACGCGGCGACGGCGTCGTCGGCGTCCTGCCCCGTCAGCCCGGGAGACAGCACGGGGACGAGGTTCGCACCGGACCAGCAGACCGCGGCGAGCGGGCCGGTCGCGGGGAAACCCCAGACCTGCCCGCCGGCGGCGGCGAGGCCGGCGAGGGAGGCCGCCTCGAGCCGCGCGGCCGCGAGCACCGAGGTCACCGGGTCGAGGGCGCACAGGGCGCGCGCCTCGACGAGGTCCCCCTGGCCGAGCACCCGGGCGCGGGGCCGGCGCGCGTCGAGCCCCCGCGCGGACCCGCCGCGCGGGCGTACCGCCGGTCGCCAGCCGCCCATCACGCCCCCTTCGCCGCCGTGGGCCCCACCGTCATCGTGCCGGACGCCGTCGCACCGGGCGCCGCGCCGTCAGCTCACCGAGACCACGGGAGCGCCGGCCTGCTCGTCGTTCTCCGGGGCGGGCATCGACTCCGCGATGCGCATGGCCTCCTCGATGAGCGTCTCAACGATCATCGCCTCGGGCACGGTCTTGATGACCTCGCCCTTGACGAAGATCTGGCCCTTGCCGTTGCCGGACGCGACGCCGAGGTCGGCCTCGCGGGCCTCGCCCGGGCCGTTGACGACGCAGCCCATGACCGCGACCCGCAGCGGCACGGTCATGCCCTCCAGGCCGGCGGTGACCTTCTCGGCGAGCGTGTAGACGTCCACCTGGGCGCGTCCGCACGACGGGCACGAGACGATCTCGAGCTTGCGGGGGCGCAGGTTCAGCGCCTGCAGGATCTGCGTGCCGACCTTGACCTCCTCGACCGGGGGAGCCGACAGGGAGACGCGGATCGTGTCGCCGATGCCCTGGCTCAGCAGGGCGCCGAACGCGGTGGCCGACTTGATCGTGCCCTGGAACGCGGGGCCCGCCTCGGTGACGCCGAGGTGCAGCGGCCAGTCGCCGCGCTGGGCGAGCAGCTCGTACGCGCGCACCATGACCACGGGGTCGTTGTGCTTGACGGAGATCTTGAAGTCGTGGAAGCCGTGCTCCTCGAACAGGCTCGCCTCCCACACGGCGGACTCCACGAGGGCCTCCGCGGTGGGCTTGCCGTACTTCTCCAGGAGGCGCTTGTCGAGCGAGCCGGCGTTGACGCCGATCCGCAGCGAGACCCCGGCGTCGGACGCCGCCTTGGCGATCTCCTTGACCTGGTCGTCGAACTTGCGGATGTTGCCCGGGTTCACGCGGACGGCGGCGCAGCCGGCGTCGATCGCGGCGAACACGTACTTGGGCTGGAAGTGGATGTCCGCGATGACGGGGATCTGGGACTTCGTCGCGATGGCCGGCAGCGCGTCGGCGTCGTCGATCGTCGGGACGGCGACGCGGACGATGTCGCAGCCCGCGGCGGTCAGCTCCGCGATCTGCTGCAGGGTCGCGTTGATGTCCGTGGTCGGGGTGGTGGTCATCGACTGGATGCTGATCGGCGCGTCCCCACCGACGGCCACCTTGCCCACCTGGATCTTGCGGGACTTCCGGCGAGGGGCCAGCGTGGGAGCGGGCGGGGTCGGCATGCCGAGGTTCACTGCAGTCACGGTGCCAGTATCGCGCGTCCCGGCGCGGGTACCGCACCCGGGGACGGCACGCGCACGAGATCGGCGCACCGGCTGCGCACGCCGACCATGGGGCGCGCCGGTTCACCCGAGGTCGCTGCGACCATTAGTGCGCGTTTCATGGCAGACTTGATCATGTTCAAGCAATCACCAGGAGGGCCAGGGACATGACCGGATTCCACGTCACCGCCGAGATCGCGAGCCAGCCGGAGATCTGGCGGCGCACGGCGGCCGTCGCGCGCGAGCGCGCCGACCTGCTGCCCGCCGCCGGCGCCCGGGTCGCCGTCGTCGGCTGCGGCACCTCGTGGTTCGTCGCGCAGGCCTACGCCGCCCGGCGCGAGGAGCTCGGCCTCGGGGAGACCGACGCCTTCGCCGGCAGCGAGTTCCCCGCCGGGCGCCGCTACGACCTGGTCGTCGCCGTCACCCGCTCCGGCACCACCACGGAGATCCGCGAGCTGCTCGCCCGCGTCCGCGGCACCCAGCCCACCCTCGCGATCGTCGGCGACCCCGACTCCCCCGCCGTCACCGAGGCCGACCACGCCGTCGTGCTCGACTTCGCCGACGAGACCTCGGTCGTGCAGACGCGGTTCGCCACCTCCGCCCTCGGCCTGCTGCGCGCCGGCCTCGGCGACGACCTCGAGGCGCTCGCCGACGCGGCCGAGCCCGCCGTCGCCGAGCCGCTGCCCGAGACCTGGGTGGGCCGCCGCCAGTACGTGTTCCTCGGCCGCGGGCCCGCCGTCGGCATCGCCAACGAGGCCGCGCTGAAGATGCGCGAGGCGTCACTCGCCTGGGCCGAGTCGTACCCGTCGATGGACTACCGCCACGGGCCGATCTCCGTCGCGGACGACACCAGCGTCGTCTTCCTCCTCGGCGAGGAGGTGCCCGGCCTGGCCGACGACGTCGCCCGCACCGGGGCCCTCGCGGTCCGCCTGGACGAGGACCCGCAGGTCGCCCTCGTGCGCCTGCAGCGCCTCGCCGTCGCGAACGCCGAGCACCAGGGCCTCGACCCGGACGCCCCGCGCAACCTCACGCGCTCGGTCGTCCTGGACCCCGCGGCGTCATGACCGGCGCACCCGCCGACGTCCCGCCGGGACCGCTCGTCGTCGCTCTCGACGTCGGCGGGACGGACGTCAAGGCCGTCCTCGCGGGCCGCGACGGCGTCCTCGACCAGCGCACCGTCCCCACCCGCGCGGACCAGGGACCCGACGCCGTGATCCGCTCGATCCTCGACGTCGTCGGCGACCTGCGCGACCTCGCCCCCGCCGGGCGCGAGGTCGCGGCCGCCGGCCTCGCCGTCCCCGGCGCGGTGGACGACGAGCGCGGGCTGGTGCTGCAGGCGGAGAACCTCGGCTGGGTGGACCTCCCGATCCGCGACCTGGTCGCGGAGGCCACCGGGCTGCCGGTCGGCTTCGGGCACGACGTGCGCGCGGGCGCGCTCGCCGAGTGGCGCGCGGGCGCGTCCCGCGGCGCCCCCGACCACGCCTACCTGTCCGTCGGGACGGGGATCGCCGCGGCCCTGGTGCTGCGCGGCGAGCCCTACCCCGGCGGCGGGTACGCGGGCGAGGTCGGGCACGGCGGCCCGCAGGGCGGCACCCCGTGCGCCTGCGGAGGGCGCGGCTGCCCCGAGACGGACGCGTCGGCCGCCGGCATCGCCCGCCACTACCGCGAGCGCACCGGGGCGAGCGCCGCCGAGGTGCGCGGGTCGGCCGAGGTGCTGCGGCGCGCCCGGACGGGCGACGACGTGGCGCGCCAGGTCTGGGACCACGGCGTCGAGCGGCTCGGCGGGCTGGTCGCCGACCTCGTCCGCGTGCTGGCCCTGCCGCTGGTCGTCGTCGGCGGCGGGATCGTCCGCGCCGGCGACGACCTCTTCGTGCCGCTGCGCGCCGCCGCGGCCCGGCAGCTGACCTACCACCCCGTGCCCCGGGTGGTGCCCGCGCAGCTCGGCGCCGAGGCGGGCGTGCGGGGCGCGGAGCTGCTGGCCTGGTCGGCCGTCCCGGGGGCCCGCCCGTGACCCGCGTCGTGGCTGTGACCCCCAACCCGGCCTGGGACGTCACCTACGGGGTCGACGAGCTCGTGCCCGGCGAGTCCCTGCGCGTGCGGACCGCGACGGCCCGCGCGGGCGGCAAGGGCGTCAACGTGGCCCGCGTCGCCCGCGCCCTCGGGCACCCGTCGCTCGCCGTCGGCACCGCGGGCGGGCCGCTCGGCGCCGCGGTCCGCGACGACCTGGCCGCCGCCGGCCAGGACGCCCTCCTCGTTCCGGTCTCCGGCCCCACCCGGCAGAGCGTCACCGTGGTGCCCGCCGCGCCCGACGGCGCGCACCCCACCGTGCTCAACGAGCCCGGCGCGCTGCTGTCCGGCGCGGAGTGGGCCGCGCTGCTCGACGCCGTCGCCCGCGCCACCGAGCCGGGCGACGTCGTCACCGTCTCCGGCTCGCTCCCGCCGGGGACCTCGCGGGACCGGTTCGCGGACCTGGTCACGGCCGCGCGCGGCACGGGGGCCCGGGTGGTCGTCGACACCTCCGGCCCCGCGCTGCGCTGGGCCGCCGAGGCCGGCGCCCACCTGCTCAAGCCCAATCGCTCCGAGCTCGCCGACGCCACCGGCCGCGAGGACCCGGCCGACGCCGTCGCGCTGCTCCAGGGCCTCGGCGCCGGGGACGTCGTCGTCACCGACGGCGCCGCCGGCATGACGGCCTACGCGCCCGGCGACGGCCGGCCCCGCGTGGCCGCCCGCGCCCGGCTCACCGGGCCGCCGCTGGCCGGCAACCCCACGGGCGCCGGGGACGCCGCGACCGCCGCGCTGGCGGTCGCC
>NZ_JBHWYY010000099.1:0-14146 GCF_042728595.1 Isoptericola sp. NPDC060185
AGGAGCCCCGCCCCCTCATCGGGGGGCGGGGCTCCTGGCGTTGTGCTGGGGACCGTTTGGGGACCGGCAGGGTCCCCGGGGTGGTCCCGGTGCAGGTCAGAGACCTACGGGGCCTAGATGTCGTAGTAGAGCTCGAACTCGTGCGGGTGCGGGCGCAGACGGATCGGGTCGATCTCGTTGGTGCGCTTGTAGTCGATCCAGGTGGCGATGAGGTCCTCGGAGAAGACGTCACCCTGCGTGAGGAACTCGTGGTCGCGCTCGAGGTTGTCGAGGGCCTCCTCGAGGGACGCGGGCACCTGGGCGATCTGCGCGTGCTCCTCGGGGGGCAGCTCGTACAGGTCCTTGTCGATCGGCGCCGGCGGCTCGATGCGGTTCTTGATGCCGTCGATGCCCGCGAGGAGCTGCGCGGCGAACGCGAGGTAGGGGTTAGCCGTCGGGTCGGGCACGCGGAACTCGACGCGCTTGGCCTTCGGGGACGAGCCGGTCACCGGGATGCGGATGCACGCGGAGCGGTTGCGGGCCGAGTAGACCAGGTTGACGGGGGCCTCGTAGCCCGGCACCAGGCGACGGTAGGAGTTCACCGACGGGTTGGTGAAGGCGAGCAGCGACGGCGCGTGCTTGAGCAGGCCGCCGATGTACCAGCGGGCCGTGTCGGACAGGCCGCCGTAGCCCTTCTCGTCGTAGAACAGCGGCTCGCCGTTCAGCCACAGCGACTGGTGGGAGTGCATGCCCGAGCCGTTGTCGCCGAAGATCGGCTTCGGCATGAAGGTGACGGTCTTGCCGTGCTGCCAGGCGACGTTCTTGATGACGTACTTGAACTTCATCAGGTCGTCGGCCGAGTGCAGCAGGGTGTTGAACCGGTAGTTGATCTCCTGCTGGCCGGCGGTGCCCACCTCGTGGTGCGCGCGCTCGACGTCGAGGCCCACCTCGGCGAGGACGGCGCACATCTCGTCGCGCAGGTCGGCGAACTGGTCGTTGGGGGAGACGGGGAAGTAGCCGCCCTTGTACCGGGTCTTGTACCCGAGGTTGCCGCCCTCCTCCTCGCGCCCCGTGTTCCACGCCGCCTCGACGGAGTCGAGGTGGTAGTAGGACTCGTGCTGGTTCGTCGAGAAACGCACGTCGTCGAAGACGTAGAACTCGGCCTCGGGGGCGAAGAACGCCGTGTCCGCGATGCCGGTCGACTTGAGGTACGCCTCCGCCTTCGCGGCGATGGTGCGCGGGTCACGGGCGTACGGCTCGTCGGTGAACGGGTCGACGATCGAGAAGTTCACGATGAGCGTCTTGCGCTTGCGGAACGGGTCGAGGTACGCCGTCGTGACGTCCGGGACCAGCTTCATGTCCGACTCGTGGATGGCCTGGAAGCCGCGGATCGACGAGCCGTCGAACATGAGGCCCTCGGTGAAGGAGTCCTCGGAGAACTGCTCCACGGGGATGTTGAAGTGCTGCATCACGCCCGGCAGGTCGATGAAGCGGACGTCGATGAACTCCACCCCCTCGCGACGGGTGAAGGCGATGGCCTCCTCGGCGTTCGTGAACATGCATGCACTCCTTGCCTGGATGGTGCCGTTCGGTCGGGGCCGCCGGACGGTTCCGAAGGACGGGCGCGGCGGCTCGGGGGCCTGCCGCTCGACGACCACGACCGTAGGGCGGCGGCGTTTCTCCGGCATGGCGCCTTTGTTTCGAACAGGTTACGGGGGTCGCGCCCCCGGCGCCGCGTAGCCTGGAGCCATGGCATCGCCGGAGGACATCTCACGAGAAGACGTCGGGTCGTGGCTCGAGGGCGGACGCCGGGACGACGCCGGGTCTGCCGGCCGGCTGGGGCTCCCGGAGACCGGCCCGGGGTCGCTGGCGCGGCTGGGGCGCCGGGCCGTGGCCCTCCTCGTCGACTGGGCGGTGGCGACGCTCATCGCCTACCTGGTGACGACGCCGGCGACGTTCGCCGAGCTGAACTCGTGGGTCACCCTGGGCGTCTTCGCGCTCGAGAACGTGCTGCTGGTCAGCACCGCCGGCTTCACCATCGGCCACCGGCTGCTGGGCATGCAGGTCCGCACTCTCGGCGCCCCGGAGGGGATGGCGAACGGGTTCGTGCGGGGTCTCGTCCGCTCGCTGCTGCTGTGCCTGGTCATCCCCGCCGTCGTCTGGGACCGCGACGGCCGCGGCCTGCACGACCGCGCCGCGGGCACCGTCCTCGTGCGCCGCTGAGGTCGTCCGCAGGTCGCCCGCACGAAGAACGACCCACCCGGCGCGACGCCGACCCTCGGTGGGTCGGTGTCGCGGAGGGTGGGTCGATCTCGTGGTCGAGCTCCCGATGCGGATCAGCGGCCGCGGAGGCCCTTGCGGTCCGGGCGGGCGCGCATCGGGTCGACGCCCTTGGGGATCGGCAGGCGGGCGCCGCCGAGCGCCTTGAGGCGCTTGCTGACCTGGTCGGCCTCGGGCTTGGTGAGGGAGCGCTTGAGCTTCTGCACCTGGCGGGCGACCTTGGGCAGGGGGGTCTGCCCGTCCTCGTTGCCGCACTGGATCAGCGTGATCGGCACGTTCGGCACGACGCGCGCCACCTTGCGGCGCTCGTCCTCCAGCAGTCGCTGGACGCGGTGCGACGGGCCCTCGCTGACGAGGACGATGCCCGGGCGGCCGACGCCGCGGAAGACGAAGTCCTGGGTGCGCGGGTTGATCGCGACCGGCTCGTCGTCGAAGGTCCAGCCGCCGCGGACCGTGCCGAGAGCGGCGCGGGCAGCGCCGGGCTGGCCCTCGATCTGCGTGTACGCGGCCCGCTCCGCCTTGCGGGTCAGGACGAACATCGAGCCCAGCATCGCGAACGGGATGCCGAGGACGACGATGTACAGGATCTTGAAGCCGGTCGGCACGTTCAGGAGCAGCACCACGGCGGCGACGACCGCGAGGATCCCGACGAACACGCCCAGCAGCAGCCACGTCACCGTGGGGTCCTGCTTGCGCGTCATCTGGTACGCGGCCCACACCTGGTGGTACCAGCGCTGCTTCTTGGGCTTCTTCTGCTTACCGGTGGCGTCGGCGGGCGCGCCGGCGTCGGACTTGGTGCGGGCCATGGTCGTCAAGTCTAGTGCGCTCGGGGGGCCAGGAGGCTCGCGGCCTCCTGGCGCGACGTCGTCGGCTCCGCGAGGTGTGCCAGCGACTCCGGGATCGGCAGGCCGCGGCGGGTCATCGCCTGGCCCCACAGGCGGCCGGCGCGGTACGACGAGCGGACGAGCGGGCCGGCCATGACGCCCAGGAAGCCCATCTCCTCGGCCGCCTCGGACAGCTCGACGAACTCCTCCGGGCGCACCCAGCGGTCCACCGGGTGGTGGCGCAGGGACGGGCGCAGGTACTGGGTGATCGTGATGAGGTCGCAGCCGGCGTCGTGCAGGTCCTGCAGCGCCTCGCGGGCCTCGTCGATCGTCTCGCCCATACCGAGGATGAGGTTCGACTTGGTGACCAGGCCGGCCTCGCGCGCCCGGGTGAGCACGGACAGCGAGCGCTCGTAGCGGAACGCGGGGCGGATCTGCTTGAAGATGCGCGGCACCGTCTCGACGTTGTGCGCCATGACCTCGGGCCGCGACTCGTTGACGACGTCGAGCAGCTCCGGGATGGCGTTGAAGTCGGGGATGAGCAGCTCGACGCCGGTGCCCGGGTTGAGGGCGTGGATCTGGCGCACGGTCTCCGCGTACAGCCAGGCGCCGCCGTCGGCCAGGTCGTCGCGCGCGACGCCGGTGATCGTCGAGTACTTCAGGCCCATCGTCCGCACGGACTCCGCCACGCGGCGCGGCTCGTCGGCGTCGAAGTCGGCCGGCTTGCCCGTGTCGATCTGGCAGAAGTCGCAGCGGCGGGTGCACTGGTCACCGCCGATGAGGAACGTGGCCTCGCGGTCCTCCCAGCACTCGAAGATGTTGGGACAGCCGGCCTCCTCGCACACCGTGTGCAGTCCCTCGCCCTTGACCAGGCCCTTCAGCTCCCGGTACTCGGGACCCATCGTGGCCTTCGTCTTGATCCACTCGGGCTTCTTCTCGATGGGGGTGGCGGCGTTGCGGGCCTCGATGCGGAGCATGCGGCGGCCTTCAGGTGCGATCGTCACGGGTGTCTCCCGGTCGTCGTCGAGCAGGTGGACGTCCGGCGGGACTGGCCTGTGCGGACCCTGACCGCCGGACCTCGTCAGAGTACGTGAGCGGCGCGCCCCGGCGCCGCGACCTGCTCACCGTGTGGACGTGACCTCAGCAACACCCGCCGGCGCGGCCCCTGACGCGGGGGCGGCGCGCAGCGGGTCGAGGTGGCGGGCGAGCGCGTCGACCAGCGGCGCGCGCACGTCGTCGAGGGTGACGTCGCGCCCGGTCTCGATCGACAGCGAGGTGACGTCGGCGTCCGTGATGCCGCACGGCACGATGTGGTCGAACCGGCTGAGGTCGGGGTCGCAGTTGAGGGCGATGCCGTGCATCGTCACGCCCTTGGCGGTGCGCACGCCGATGGCGCACACCTTGCGCTCGCGGCGCCCCGCGTCGGCGGCGAACCAGACTCCGGTGCGGTCCTCGACGCGGATCGTCCGGAGGCCGAACCCGGCACAGACCTCCATCACCGCCTCCTCGAGCGCCCGCACGTAGGCGACGACGTCGATCGGCTCGGCGAGGCGCAGGATCGGGTAGACGACCTGCTGCCCCGGGCCGTGCCAGGTGATCTTGCCGCCCCGGTCGACGTCGACCACGGGGGTGCCGTCCGTGGGGCGCTCGTCGCGGTGGGTGCGGCGCCCCGCCGTGTAGACGTCGGGGTGCTCGACGACGATCAGGGTGTCCGGCCGGTCGCCGGCGACGACGTCGGCGTGCACGCGGCGCTGGAGCTCCCACGCCTCGTGGTAGTCGGTCAGTCCGGGCAGCGTCATCACGTCCACCCGGCCGAGGCTAGCCCTCGTCGGCCTCGCGTTGGGCGCGGACGAGGGTGACGAGCATCTCACGCAGGCTCGCGACCTGGTCGTCGTCGAGCCCTCGGGAGGTGAGGTCCTCGGCGGGCTGGAGGCGACCCGCCTCGGCGGCCGCCCTCCGGCCCGCGTCGGTGACGGCGACGGTCCGCCGCCGGCGGTCGCGGGGGTCCTCACCGCGGACGACATAGCCGGCGCGCTCCAGCCGGGCGACGACCTTGCTCATCGTCTGCTCGGTGACCCCGTTGAGGTCGGCCAGCTCGCGCTGCGTGCGGGGGCCGGCGAAGAGGTGCAGCAGCACCGGGAAGCCCGCGTGGTTGAGGTTCCAGCCCGCGAGGTGGGCGTTCCAGTCGTGCTCGATGCGGCGCACCACGGTGAACAGCAGCCGGCCCGTGGGCCACTGGGCGGGGTCGTCGCTCGTCGGGTCGACGGGGTCGGGCCAGCCGGGGGCGTCGGACGGGGGCGTGTCGTCGGGCACGTCGCGGGTCACTTGCTGCGCACCTCCTCGTGAGGCAGGATACTCAGCATGCTGAGTAATCGCGGATCGGGACTTCTCCGGGGCCTCGCCATTCTGGCAGCGATCGGGGTGTGGCTCGCCATCGGTGCGATCGGTGGCCAGGCCCAGGGCCAGCTGAGCGGCGTTCAGACGAACGATGCCGCGGCCTTCCTGCCCGCGAGCGCGGAATCCACGCAGGCTTCCGAGCTCGCCCGTGAGTTCACCGACTCCGAGACGCTCCCGGCGCTCGTCGTGGCCGAGACCTCGGACGGGTCGGCCCTGACGAACGACCAGCTCGCCGCCGTCCAGGCCTTCGCCGATGCGATCCCCGACGCCCCGCTCGAGGGCACCTCCGGCGACGAGCCGCGCACCGTCGGCGACGTGAGCGTCGCCGAGCCCGTCGTCGTCCCCTCCGAGGACGGCCAGGCCGCCCTCGTGGTGGTCTCCCTGGACGCCGCGCAGGCGTCCGAGGACGTCGGCGAGGACGAGTCCAGCGTCTCGGAGCTCGCCGTCGACGCGCTGCGCACGCTCGCTACCGCCGGCACCGCCGACGGCGGGCTCGCCGGCACCGGTCTGGACGCGTGGGTCACCGGGCCCGCGGGCTTCGTGGCGGACCTCGTGAGCGCGTTCGGCGCCATCGACACCGTGCTGCTGCTCGTCGCGCTCGGCGCCGTCCTGGTCATCCTGGCGCTCGTGTACCGGTCGCCGGTGCTGCCGTTCGTCGTGATCCTCACCGCCGTGCTGGCACTCTGCCTTGCCGGCCTGGTCGTGTACGAGCTCGCGGCGAACGACGTGCTGACCCTCAACGGGCAGTCGCAGGGGATCCTGTCGATCCTCGTGGTGGGCGCGTCGGTCGACTACGCCCTGCTCCTGGTCGCCCGGTACCGCGAGGAGCTGCGCACCACGGTGTCCCCGTACACGGCGATGCGCCGCGCCGTGCGCGCGTCGGTCGAACCGATCGCCGCCAGCGCGGGCACGGTGATCGTCGGTCTGCTGTGCCTGCTGCTGTCCGACCTGTCCTCCAACCGCAGCCTCGGGCCCGTCGCCGCGATCGGGATCGCCGCCGCGTTCCTGTCGGCGATGACGCTGCTGCCCGCCATGCTGCTCGTGGGCGGGCGCCGTGCCCGCTGGGTGTTCTGGCCGAAGGTCCCGCACGCCGTGGGTCGGCACTCCGCCTCGTCCGACGCCTCGACCGACGTCGTCGTGCCCACCCCGGTGCCCGACGACGACACGCACGTCGACGTCGCGGGCCACGGCGTGTGGTCGCGCGTCGCGGGCTTCGTGGGCCGCCACGACCGGGCGGTGTGGGTGGTCACCGCCGTCGTGCTGGCCGCGGGCGCGGCCTTCGTCCCGACGCTCGACGCCGAGGGGACGGGGGACTCGGAGGTGTTCCTCACGCAGGTGGACTCGGTCGACGGCGAGGCGGCCCTCACCCGGCACTTCGAGGGCGTGTCCGCGCAGCCGGCGACCGTCGTGGCGCCCGAGGAGGACGCCCGCGCCGTCGTCGACGCCGCCGAGGCGACCGACGGCGTGGCCGCGGCGACCGTCGTCACGGACCAGCCCGCCACGGCTCCGGGCGCACCGGCGCAGGGCGACCCCCTGGTCGTGGACGGCCGGGTCCGCGTGGACGTCACCACCGAGGCCCCGTCCGACAGCCAGGCCGCCGTCGAGACCGTGTCCGCGCTGCGCACCGCGGTGCACGACGTGAGCCCCGAGGCCCTCGTGGGCGGCGCGGCCGCCGAGCGGCTCGACACCCAGGTGGCGGGGGAGCGCGACCTGCGGACCATCGTGCCGGTGGTGCTCGCCGTGATCCTCGTGATCCTCGTGCTGCTGCTGCGCTCGGTGCTGGCGGCGGTGCTCCTGATGGCGGCGAACGTGCTGTCGTTCGGGTTCGCCCTCGGGGTCGCGGCGCTGATGTTCAACCACGTCTTCGACTTCCCGGGCGCCGACCCGGCGGTGCCGCTCTACGCCTTCTGCTTCCTCGTCGCGCTCGGCGTGGACTACTCGATCTTCCTCATGACCCGGGTGCGCGAGGAGAGCCTGCGCGTCGGGACGCGGCGGGGCGTGCTGCGCGGGCTGGCGGTGACCGGGTCGGTCATCACGTCGGCGGGCGTGGTGCTCGCGGCCACGTTCGCCGCGCTCGGCGTCATCCCGCTCCTGTTCCTCGCGCAGCTCGCGTTCATCGTCGCGTTCGGCGTGCTCGTCGACACACTCGTCGTGCGCAGCCTCCTCGTGCCCGCCCTCGTGCACGACGTCGGCGACCGGGTCTGGTGGCCCGCGCGGCTGGGGCGCGGCGCGGAGGCGGGGGTCACCCCGTTGAGTCGATGAGCTCCAGGAGGTGCCGGGCGGCGTCGCGGATCTCCGTGTGGTCGTACTGCCCGGCGCGGCTCTCGAGCGACACGACCGCGCAGCGGTGGACCTTCGAGAGGTCGCCGTAGGGGAACGACACCGCCTGCTTCGTCTCCGGGTTCTCGTCGTCGTCGACGCCGAGGTGCCAGTGCCGGAACTCCGTCCAGCCCTCGCGCTCGACGAAGCGGTTCTCCGCGTCCGTGCTCGGTGCGTGCTCGCTCCAGTCGTCGCGCTCGTCGCGCACCACCTTGCCGTCGCGGACCAGCGCCCTCGCCTGCTCGAGGCCGGGCCGGTTCAGTCGCGTGGCCATCGTCTGCTCCCTTCCGCTCGACGGGGCCCGTCCGCAGGGCCTCCCTCCGGTCTACGGGAGCCTCCGGATGCCGGCAACCGGCGGTCCCGCGTGGCCCGGCGGCCGTGCGCCGCGGCGTCGGGCACGATGGGGACCATGGTCACGGACGAGGCGACAGGGACGGGCACGACCGGCGGGGCTGGGGCACCGCCGCGGCTGGCGATCGTCGGGTACGGCGGGTCGGGGCGCGAGATCCACGCGCGCCTGGCGGCGGAGGCGGGACTGCAGGTCACGGCCGTCGTGGCGCGCGACCCCGGGCGCCGCAACCAGGCGGCGGGGGACTGGCCGGGCGCGCGGCTCGTGTCCGACCTCGACGCGCTGATCGCCGCCCGGCGCAGCTACGACCTCGTCGTCGTCGCGAGCCCCACACCCCTGCACGCCGAGCACGCGGCGGCGCTCGCACGCGCCCAGATCCCCTTCGTGCTGGACAAGCCGATCGGGCTCGACGCGCACCAGGCGCGGGCCGTCGTCGAGGAGGCCGCCACCACCGGGACGCCGTTCACCGTGTTCCAGAACCGCCGCTGGGACCCCGAGCAGCTCACCCTCGCGGCCTTGATCGGCGCGGGGGAGCTCGGCGACGTGCACACCTTCGAGCGTCGCTGGGAGCGCTGGCGTCCCGTGCCGCGCCAGCGCTGGAAGGAGAACGACCCCGTCGGCGGTGGCCTGCTCCTGGACCTCGGCCCGCACCTGGTCGACTCCGCGACCCAGCTCTTCGGCCGCGTGGAGTCGGTCTGGGCGCAGACCCGCAGGCTCACCACGCCCACCGAGGACGACGTCTTCCTGGTGCTGCAGCACGAGCCCGGCGGCGGGAGCGCGGCCAGCCCGCACGGGGTCGTGTCCCGGCTCTGGGCCGGCTCGGTGGTGGGCGCCCCCGGGCCGCGGACGCGCGTGCTGGGCTCGGCGGGCGCGTTCGTCGTGACGACGTACGAGCAGGACGCGTCCCCGTTCGAGGTGCTCGACGAGGGCGCCCCCGAGGGCACGGTCGGCTGGGTCACCCGCGGGCGCGAGAAGCGCCCGGTGCCGGCCGCTCCCGGCGGGCACGCGGACTTCTACCGGGCCCTCGGGCCGTGGCTGAGCGGCGAGGAGCCCGCACCCGTGGACCCGGCCGACGCCGTGCGCACCGCGGAGGTGCTCGACGCCGCCCGCGTCTCCGCGCGCGAGGGGCGACGCATCGACCTGTGAGCGCTGACCTGTGAGCGCCGCCCTCGGCGGGAGCGAGCTCTGAGCCGCTCGTCGAGGCCTGCCCCGGCCTGTGGACGACGGCGCGGGCGGGGCGTCCCGAGGGTGTTCGATGGCATCGTGCCGACCGAGACGCTGCCGATCCCGACCGATGCCGCGGCCCGCGAGGCCCTGCTCGCCCGGGTGAGCGCGCTGCCCGCGCTGCGCCACCCGTGCGTGGAGCCCGTGGTCGCCGTGGACGTGCGCGACGACGGCGTGCTGGCAGTGCGCCGCGGCGGGTCCGCGACCGATCTCCCGTCCGTCCTCGCCGTCCGCGGTCGCCTCACGTCGCGGGAGGCCGCGGGCCTGCTGGTTGCCGTCGCGCGGGGGCTCGCAGCCCTGCACAGCGCGGGGCTGCGGCAGGGCGTCATGGGCGCCGAGGACGTCGTGCTGGACCCGGGCGGCACGGCGATGCTGCGCCCGCGGGCCGGGGACCCCGGGCCGCAGGCCGCAGGCGACGACGGCGAGGCGGCCGACGTGCACGCCCTCGCCGCCCTGGTCGCCGACCTCCTCGGCGACCGCAGCGACGACGACGCGACCGCCCTGCGTGCCGTGCTCGCGCCGGCCTCCGCGCCCGACCCCCGGGTGCGGCCCGAGGCCGGGACCCTCGCCGCCCAGGCCGACGCGACGGTGCCGGCCGAGCCGGTGCGCCTGCCCGAGCCGGCGGCCCTCGCGGCGGCGGCCCTCGGCCGGCGGCACGTCCCGCGGGCCCCTGTAGCCGCGCCCGAGTCGCGCCGTCGTGCCGTCCGCCGCGCGGGGGACAGGGCGAACGCCGCGCCGTCCCGCGCGAGCCGGCGCCTCCCGGCAGGACGGCGGGCGACGGGACAGGGCGGGACGAGACCGGGCGGGACGGGTCGTGCGAAAGGTTCGGGTGCGGGCGGGAAGCGCGGCGAGGTCCGGCACGCGACGGGCCCACGGCCGGGCGCCCGACGCGTGCGCCCGGTGCTGGGAGCGCTCGGTGCCGTCGCGGTCGCGGCGGTGCTGACGGCCGTCGTCGTGCAGGTGCGCCCGCCGGCCGACGCCGTCGACCGGGCCGCAGCACCGACCGTCGGGACGACCGTGTCGGCCACCCCGGCGACAACCCCGCCGGGGGACGGTGCGACGGGCGCGGCGGACCCGACCCAGGACCGCGACGACCCCGCCGCCGCGGCGGCCGAGCTCACCCGGCGCCGGGTCGCGCTGCTGTCCGGCGCGGCGGACGGCGCAGCGAGCCCGGTCGGGCTCGCGGACGTGGACGTGCCGGGGTCGCCCGCGCACGACGCGGACGCGGCGCTGGTCGACGACGTGCGGCAGGCGGGCACGCGCGTGCGCGGCGCGGAGGTGACCGTCGACGAGGCACGCGCGCAGGAGCGTGACGACGCGGCCGCGGAGGTCGTCGTCCGCTACGCGGTCGGCGCGCACGAGCAGGTGGCGGCCGACGGGACCGTCACGGCGGTGCCCGCGACCGACCCCCGCACCGCGACGCTCAGGCTCACCTGGACCCCCGGCGGCTGGCGCGTGGCCGAGGTCGCCTGACCGAACTCCACCCCGCACGCTCGATCGCTCCCGGGGAACGCCGAAGGGCGCCCCGGCCGCAGCCGGGGCGCCCTTCGACGTCGGTCAGGGGGTGCCTGTCAGAGCCCGACCTCGGACTCGAACGCGGCCTCCTCGATGCGGGCCTTGACCGCGGTGAGGAAGCGCGCGGCGTCCGCTCCGTCGACCAGGCGGTGGTCGTAGGAGAGGAACAGGTACGCGAACTGGCGGATGGCGATGGTCTCCTCGCCGTCCGGGCCCGTCACGACGGCCGGCTTCTTGGTGATCGTGCCGGTGCCGAGGATCGCGACCTGACCGCCAGGGACGATCGGCGTGTCGATGAGCGCGCCGCCCGAACCGGTGTTCGTGATCGTGAAGGTCGCGCCGGACAGCTCGTCCGGGCCCACCTTGTTGGCCCGGGTGCGGGCACCCAGGTCGCCGATCTGGCGGGCGATGCCCGCGAGGTTCAGGTCACCGGCGTTCTTGATGACCGGGACCACCAGGCCACGCTCGGTGTCGACGGCGATGCCGACGTTCTCCGCGGGGTGGTAGGTGATCTCGCCCTTCTCCTGGTCGATCGAGGCGTTGATCTTCGGGAACGCCTTGAGCGCCTCGACCGCGGCGAGCGTGTAGAAGGGCAGGAAGGTGAGGTTCGCGCCCTCGCGGGCCTTGAACGACTCCTTCGCCTTCGCGCGCAGCTTGGCGACCTTGGTGACGTCCACCTCGACCACGGTGGTGAGCTGGGCCTGCGTGTGCAGCGACTCGACCATGCGCTCGGCGACGATCTTGCGCAGGCGCGACATCTTCTCCGTGGTGCCCCGCAGCGGGGAGACCGGCGGCACGGTGGCCTTGGCGGCCGGGGCCGCAGCGGGTGCGGCGGCAGCAGCCGGAGCCGGGGCGGCGGCCTTCTCGGCCGCGGCGAGCACGTCCTCCTTGCGGATGCGACCGCCGACGCCGGTGCCCTGGACGGTCGTGACGTCCACGCCCTTCTCCGCCGCGAGCTTGCGCACGAGCGGCGTGAGGTAGGAGCCCTTGCTCGCCGCGGGCGCGGCGGCCGGGGCAGCAGGAGCCGGGGCAGCGGCAGGGGCGGCAGGGGCCGCCGGAGCCGGGGCGGGCTTCTCCGCGACGGGCGCCGGGGCGGGCGCAGCAGGCGCGGCAGCAGCAGCCGGAGCGGCCGGAGCAGCCTCGGCGGGGGCCGGCGCGGCGGGCGCGGCCGGGGCCGCGGGAGCCGCGGCACCGGAGCCGACGATCGCCAGCACGGCGCCGACCTCGACGGTGGCGTCCTCCTCGACGAGGAGCTGCTGGACGGTGCCGGCCACGGGGGACGGGATCTCGGTGTCGACCTTGTCGGTCGAGACCTCGAGCAGGGGCTCGTCGACCTCGACCGAGTCGCCGACCGCCTTGAGCCAGCGGGTGACGGTGCCCTCGGTGACGGACTCGCCCAGTGCGGGGAGCGTCACCTCGGTGCCCTCGCCGCCGCCGGCGGCGGGAGCCTCGGCGGCGGGAGCAGCAGGGGCCGGTGCCTCGGGAGCCGGGGCCGGCTCGGCGGGGGCGGCGGGCTGGGCGGGGGCCTCGGGCTCGGCGGCGGGGGCCTCGGCGGCCGGGGCCGCGTCGGCGGCGCCCGCACCGGAGCCGTCGCCGATCACGGCGAGGGTGGCGCCGACCTCGACGGTCTCGTCCTCCTCGGCCAGGATCTGCTCGAGCACACCGGCGACCGGCGACGGGATCTCGGTGTCGACCTTGTCGGTCGAGACCTCCAGCAAGGGCTCGTCGACGGCGACGGTGTCGCCGACGGCCTTGAGCCATCGGGTGACGGTGCCCTCGGTGACGGACTCGCCGAGTGCAGGGAGCTGCACGTTCTCAGACATGACCTGTGGAGTCTCCTTCGATCAGTGGGTCAGGCGACGTGCCGAGGCGAGCCGGTCCTGCCGGCCCGCGACATCTCTGGTTGCCGCGTTCTGGTCACTGCCTGCCATCTTGTCACCTCGGGAGGGCGCGCCCCAATCGTTCTGGGGTGCCGGTGGGTGTGACGCTGGGTACACCTGACCGCTCCATGACCTTCAGGACACCTCCGGTCCGTCTCCAGAACATCGCGCCGACGGCGGCGGTAGTCTCGCGCCATGTCGCTTCGGACCTCCCTGGGACGCCTGCTGGGCAGGTCGTCGTCCCCGGCCCCCGGCACCGCGCCGACCTCCGGCTCGAGGGGCGAGACCGTGGCGTACCTGCAGGACTTCGTGCGCACGCGCGTCGGGGTCGAGGCGTACGTCGAGCCGCCCAACGCGCAGACCCCCTCCACGGTGCTGCTCGTCGCCACCACGGGGGAGTGGACGCGCCGCCGCGTGCCCGACGAGCGCACGGGCTTCGAGGTCGCGCGCTCCCTCGGCGTCCCGGTCTACAACGTGCGGTTCACCGGGTACCCGCAGCGCATGCGGGACTGGACCTCGGCGCAGCGTCGCCGGAGCTGACGGCGCGTGACCGAGCCGCACGACGCGTGGTCGGCCGTGGCCGCCGCATGGGCCGACCTGTGGGGCGGCGTCGCGGCACCGGTCTGGCCCCCGCTGCTGGCGGCGGCCGGGGTCGCGCCCGGGGCGCGCGTGCTCGACGTCGGCTGCGGCAGCGGCGAGCTCCTCGCCCGGCTCGCCGGCGGCGGGGCGCGGGCCACGGGGGTCGACCCGGCCCCGGCGATGGTGCGCCTGGCCCGCGAGCGGGCCCCGGAGGCGACGGTGCTCGTCGGAGAGGCGGAGCACCTGCCCCTCGACGACGGCGCGTTCGACGTCGTGCTGGCGGTGAACGCCCTGCAGCTCGCCGACGACCTGGGCGAGGCCGCGGCCGAGCTGGCCCGCGTTCTCGCGCCGGGCGGCCGGGTGGGGCTGGCCGGATGGGCCGAGGGGGCGCGCAACGACCTCGACGTCGTCGAGCGGGCCGTCGCGGCGGCGTACGAGGACGACCCGCCGCACGACGGGCCGCTGCGCCGGCCGGGCGGCTTCGAGGCCACGCTCGCCGGCGCCGGGCTCGAGGTCGTGGGAGCGGGCGTCGTCGACGTCGCGTGGGAGACCGCCGCCGACGACACCCTGGCGCACGGCGTCCTGCTCGGGGAGGACCCGGCCACCCTGGCGGAGCTGGCCCCGGTGGTGGTCGCCGCCGCGGCGCCGTTCCGGACGCCGGACGGCGGCTACCGCCTCGCGGGCGCGTTCCGCTGGGCCGTGGGGCCGCGCTGCCTGAGCCGGTCGGGTCGAGGGCGACGGCGGCGACGGCAGCGACGACGACGGACGACGACGGCGCCCGACCACCGTGGTGGTCGGGC
>NZ_JBHWYY010000100.1:0-13367 GCF_042728595.1 Isoptericola sp. NPDC060185
GCCCGGGCCGCCGTCGTCGTGCGTGGCGGGTGGCGCGTCAGGCCGCCGGGGCGCCGTACGGCGCGCCGGTCTGGGCGCCCTTCGGGTTCTCGCCGTACTGGTTCGCGCCGGGCTGGCTGTCCTGCGCCCACCAGACGATCAGCATGATCCAGCCGATGATCGGCAGGAACGCCCAGAACAGGCGGAAGCCGGACTTGCCGGTGTCGTGCAGGCGGCGGGCGCCGACGGCCAGCTGCGGGAGCAGGAGCGCGAGCGCGGCGAGGCTGTTGAGGATCGCGTTCTCGAACAGCATGCGGTCGAGGCTGTTCGTGATGATGTTGACCAGCACCACGAACAGGTAGAAGTACCAGAACTCCGAGCGGCGGGCGCGGCCCGTGAACGTGGCGTACTGGGAGAAGACGGTCTTGATCGCGTCCTGGAAGGACATGGCGGCCTCACGGGGTCGTCGGAGGGGGCGTCCGGCGGAGCCGGTGCGCGCGGAGTGCGCGCTGCCCCCGGTGGCCCCGCGAGCGTAGGGGGCCCGCGCACCGCACGTCCAGGCATCGTCCACGGATCGTCCACATCCCGGGCGTGGAGACGTCCTCGTCCGGGGGCGAGGGCGCCCGCGCGGCGCCCGTATGCTCCCTGGGTGCCGACCCCCGCCCCCACCCCGCGCGGAGCGCTGGACCGCGTGCCGGCGCCGCTCCTGTTCATCGTCTCCGGCCTCACCCTGTACGCCGGGGCGGCCGTCGCGGTCGGCCTCTTCGACACGCTCGCCGCGCCCGCCGTCGGCTGGTGGCGCATCCTGCTCGCCGCCGTCGTGCTGGTCGCGTGGCGACGCCCCTGGCGGCGCCGCTGGAGCCGGCACGACTTCGTCGCCGCCGCGCTGTTCGGCGTCGTCCTCGCGGCGATGAACGTGGCCTTCTACGTCGCCGTCGCGCACCTCCCGCTCGGGGTGGCCGTCGCGATCGAGTTCCTCGGCCCGGTGGCCGTGGCCGCGATCACCGGGCGCGGGTGGCAGGAGCGCGCCGCGATCGCCGTGGCGGCGGCCGGCGTGCTGCTGCTCGCGGGCGTCACCCTCGGCTCCGGGATCCCGCGGGAGGATGCCGTCGTCGGGCTCGCCGCGATCCTCGCGGCGGCCGCGTGCTGGGCCGGGTACATCGTGCTGGGCAAGCGCGTCGCCGGCGCAGGCACGGGGATCGACGGGCTCGCCGTCGGCATGGTGGCGGGCGCCGTCGCCTTCGCGCCGTTCTTCGGCTCGACGGCGGCGACCGTCGTCCCGGATCCCGCGCTGCTCGTCTTCCTCCTGGTCGTGGCGGTCTGCTCGTCCGTCGTGCCCTACGTCCTCGACCAGGTGGTGCTGCGCCGTGTCGGGACGGCGACGTTCTCCGTGATGCTGGCCCTGCTGCCGGCCACCGCCGTGCTCGTGGGCGCCGTCGTGCTGCAGCAGATCCCCACCTGGCCCGAGCTGGCCGGCCTCGCGCTGGTCTCCGGCGCGATCGCCATGACCGCCCGGACCTGACCGACTGGCCCGGCTACAGGTACTGGCCGGGCGAGGGGCGGCGGTCGTCGCCGGGCTGCGCCGGTCCTTCGCCCGGCCCGCCGGGACCGCCGGGCCCGAACGGTGCCGGGTGCGCGCCCGGCGGGAGCGCCCGGCGCATCTGCGAGAGCTGCGCCTGGGCGGCCATCTGCTGCGCGACGAGCGCCGTCTGGATGCCGTGGAAGAGGCCCTCGAGCCAGCCGACGAGCTGCGCCTGCGCCACCCGGAGCTCGGCGTCCGACGGCACGCCCTCGTCGGAGAACGGCAGGGTGATCCGGTGCAGCTCCTCGACGAGGTCGGGGGACAGGCCCTCCTCGAGCTCGGTGAGGGAGCGCTCGTGGATCTCCGCCAGGCGGGTGCGCGCCGCGTCGTCGAGCGGGGCGTCGCGCACCTCGTCCAGGAGGCGCTTGATCATGCCGCCGATGCGCATGACCTTCGCCGGCTCCTCGATGCGCGACGTCTCACCCGGCTCGGCGTCGGGGGCGCCGCCGTCGGGGCCACCCTCCTCGGCGGGGGCGGAGTCCTCTCCCTCGGGCGCGACCACCCGCGCGCGGGGCTCGTCGGAGCGTGCTTCGGTGGCGTCGTCGCTCTCGGTCATGCCTCCCAGTGTGGCCCAGCCCACCGACGACGGCCGGTCGGGCCGCGGGACCCGTCAGGGGACGAGGAGGACCTTGCCGAACGGCACGCCCGACTCGAGCAGCTCGTGCGCGCGGGCGGCGTCGGCGAGGGGGAGCCGAGCGTGCACGACGGGGCGCACGCGGCCGTCGGCCACCATCGGCCACACCCGCTCGCAGACCGTGGCGACGAGGGCAGCCTTCTCGTCGGCGGACCGGGAGCGCAGCGTCGTGCCGGTCACCCAGGCCCGCTTCGCCATGAGGGCGGCCAGGTCCAGCTCGCCGCGGCGGCCCTGCTGCAGCCCGATGACGACGAGCCGCCCGCCGGGGGCCAGCGCCCGCACGTTGTCGCGCAGGCCGCCCCCGCCGAGCACGTCCAGCACGACGTCCGCCCCGCGCCCGTCGGTCGCGTCCCGGACGGCGGCGACGACGTCCTGCGTGCGGTGGTCGACGCCGACGGCGGCACCGAGCTCGACGCAGCGGGCGGCCCGCTCGGGGCCGCCCGCCGTGGCCACGACGTGCGCGCCGAGCGCGGCCGCGAGCTGGACCGCCACGCTGCCCACGCCGCCGGACCCGCCCTGCACGAGGACGGTCTCCCCGGCGTGCAGGCGCCCGGCGTCGACGAGGTTGGTCCACGCGGTGCACACCGCCTCGGGCAGGCCGGCGGCGTCGACGAGCCCCACGCCGTCGGGCAGGGGGAGCAGCTGGGCGGCGCGCGCGACGGCCTGCTCCGCGTACCCGCCGCCCTCGAGCAGCGCGACCACGCGGTCGCCGGGTGCCCAGCCGGTCACACCTGGGCCGAGCGCGCGGACCGTACCCGAGATCTCGAGACCCGGCCACTCGGGAGCGCCGGGCGGCGGCGGGTAGTTTCCCGCGCGTTGTAGCAGGTCAGCACGGTTGACGCCCGCCGAAGCGACGTCGACCAGGACTTCGCCGGGGCCCGGTTTGACCTGGTTGACGAGGGATAGGGCGAGTTTCCCTGGACCGCCTGGTGCCGATATCGTGACCGCTCGCACACCGATGGAGCCTACTCGCGCGCCTGGAAGCCCACCCGGGCCGCGCCGAGGGGTGCCGGACGTGATGGCACCCATCCGGGATACGGACGGCGACGGCCGCCCGCACTCGACGAACAGTGTTGGAGAGAGGTTCAGATGCTCCGCAGGTTGGGCGTTCGCGGGAAGATTCTTGCGACACTCGCCGTGCCGATCTTCGTCCTGGCGTTGACGGCGGGCTGGATCACCTGGCAGTCGTTGCAGGAGAACACGCGGGCCGAGCAGACCGCCGCGCTGATGGAGTCGCTCGAGGCGCAGGACTCCGCCGGCTCGGCGGTCGCCGCCGAGCGCGGCACCAACATCGGCGTGTGGATGGGTCTGCCGGGCGCGAAGAAGCAGCTCGTCGGCCTGCAGGAGAAGACGGACGTCGCGCTCGACGCGCGCAACGACGCGCTCGAGCCCCTCGCCACGACGAACCTCTCGCCGAACGTCCAGGACGCCGTGGCGCGCACGATCCGCGACCGGATCGCGATGGACGACCTCCAGCGCAACGTCGCCGCCAACCAGGTGACGGAGAAGCAGGCGACCGAGCGCTACACCGCCCTGATCGAGAGCGCGCTCAACGTGCCCCGCTCGGTGGCGCAGAGCTCCGAGGACCCCCAGCTGACCCGGCGCGCGCAGGCGTACATCGCCCTCGACGAGGCCATGCTCGCCAACACCCTGGAGCGCCCGCTGGTGGCGGCGGTGCTGCAGCAGGCCGCGAACGGCGAGGAGATCGACTCCGAGCTCGTCAGCCGCATGGTCTCCGCGCTCGAGTCGACCGACTCACTGCGCAAGGAGGCGCAGGACCGCCTCGACGCGATCCCCGGCGACATCAAGGTCCCGGCCTATGACCCGTCGCTCGACCGCCTCCGCCTGCAGCTGCGGTACTGGAACCTCTCCGGCATCGAGCCCGAGGTCGCCGCCAAGTGGGGCGAGCTGTCGCAGGGCTGGGTCGACGCCACCCAGGACGTGCGCGACGAGGTCCGCGCCGACTCCGTGACCCGTGCGAACGACCTGGCCGGCCAGGCCCAGCGGACCGCGATCCTGACCGGTGCCGGCGCGTTCGGCGTCGTGCTCGTGTCGCTCCTGCTGGCGCTGCTCATCGCGCGCCGCATCGTGCAGCCGCTGGCCCGCCTCACGTCCGCGACGGCGGACGTCCGCGACCGGTTGCCACGCATGGTCGAGCAGATGGCGGTGCCCGGTCAGGGCCCGTCGATCGACCTCGTCCAGGTGCCGGTCGAGTCGAGCGACGAGATCGGACGACTGGCGGCGGCGTTCAACGAGGTGAACGAGACGACGATGGTCGTGGCGCGCGAGCAGGCGGCGCTCCGCGGCTCCATCGCCGAGATGTTCGTCAACGTGGCCCGTCGCGACCAGGTGCTGCTCAACCGCCAGCTGTCGTTCCTCGACGAGCTGGAGCGGTCCGAGGAGGACCCGAGCACCCTGTCGAACCTGTTCCGCCTGGACCACCTCGCCACGCGTATGCGCCGCAACGCCGAGTCCCTGCTCGTCCTCGCGGGCATCGACTCCGGCCGTCGCGTGCGCAACCCGATGCCGATCTCCGACGTCGTCCGGACGGCGTCCTCCGAGATCGAGCTGTACGACCGCGTCCGCCTCGACCTGCGCGTCGACCCGCACATGCTCGGGCACAACGCCCTGAGCGCCGCGCACCTGCTCGCGGAGCTGCTGGAGAACGCGACGATGTTCTCCGAGCCGCACACGCCCGTCGAGGTGTCGACGGCGCGCGACCAGCGCGGCGTGGTCGTCACGGTCCGCGACCACGGCCTGGGGATGAGCCCCGAGGAGATCGCGGACGCCAACACGAAGGTCGCCAGCCGGGCCGCGTCGGACGCCGTCGGCGCCCAGCGCCTGGGCCTGTACGTGGTCGGCCGTCTGGCCGATCGCCTCAACGCCCGCGTGTCGTTCCGCGCCGGCGACGGCGGCCAGGGCACCGAGGTGACGGTGCTGTTCCCGGCGGACCTGTTCCTGCCCGACGACGCGCTCCCGCTGCCCGAGCCGACGGACCCGCTGGAGGCGGCGACGCAGAGCGCGGCCGCCGACCTGAGCGGCCAGGCCGTGGGCACCGTCGCCGCGCCCGCCTCGAGCCCGGTCGACGCCGTGCCCGCCGCCGCGGAGAGCGTCGCCGAGCCCGCACCGTTCGCGGAGCCCACGCCCCTCGCGGAGCCCGCGCCGTTCGCCGCGCCGGGGTTCGGTACCCCGGTCGACGACACCCGGACCATGCCGACCCCGGCGATCTCGTCGTCGCTGCCCGTCGCGCCCGAGCCCCCCGCCGCGGTCGCGGTGGACCTCGACGCGCTCACGGACGGCACGACGTCGATCGGCATGCCGCGCCGTCGGCGCTCCGAGGCTCCCGCGGACAACGCCCCGGCTCCCGCCGGCGTCGACACCGGCCCGATCGTGCTGCCGCCGCTGGCCACCCCGGACCTCCCGGAGCTCGCGGACGAGTCGACCACCGACGCCTGGCGCCCGCCGGCGGCGGTGGAGGCCTCCGCGTCGTCGCTGCCGAGCCGGCACCGCGCCGAGCCGGAGCCACAGGCGGCGGAGCCCGAGCCCGTGTCGGCGCCGGTGCTCAACGTCGACCAGCGCGCGGGGCTGTTCTCCAGCTTCCGGTCCATGGGGTCGATCGACGTCTCCGAGACCGAGAGCACGCTGCAGCTCGACGCCGTCACGGAGGACCCGGCCGCGCTCCCGGAGGCGTTCGCCCCGGTGGCCGTCGACGAGCCGCCCGCGGCGGCCCACGTCGTGCCGGTCGCCGAGCCCGAGGAGGCGCCGGCGCCCGCCCCGGCGCCGGCCCCTGTGCAGCAGGAGGCGTACCGCCCCGCCACTGAGGCCTCGCCCGCGGTGGCGCTCCCCACGCGCGCCGCTGCGCCCGCCCCGGCGGCACCGGTGGAGCCCGGTCCGGTCGCGCCCGCCGCGGCCTCGCCCGCTCCGGTGGCCCCGGCGCCGGCGCCGGTCGCGTACGCCGGCCCCGCCACCTCGGCGTTCGAACCGGTCGTGCGCGAGGTCGTCGAGCCCGTCGCGACGTCGTCGTTCGACCCGGTCACGCCCCCGGTCCAGGCGCCGCGCGACTCCCTCGCCCCGGCGCCGCAGGCCGAGCCCGCCCAGGACGCGTTCCAGGAGCTCCCCGCGTTCGAGGACCTCATCGCGGACCTGCCGACGCGTCGCGCCGCCCGCGAGAGCGAGCAGGCGCAGGCGGGCCGCAAGCGCGGCCTGTTCGGCCGCAAGCCCTCGTCCGAGGAGCCTGCGGCGCCCGCCGCGTCGACGCCGTTCCCGGCGTCGATGGGTGCCGTCCAGGAGCCCACCCGCCCCGAGCCGGCGCCGTTCGACGCCGCCCCTGCGGCGTACGAGGCGCCGCGCGAGGAGGCCCGGCCGGAGCCGCGCGAGGAGCCGGCGGCCACCTCGTACGGCGGCTCGGTGCTCCCGCTGCGCCCGACGGAGACCGGCGGCAACGACCCGCTTGACCCGCACTTCGTGCCGGACACGGTCGAGGCGCGGTCGGAGTGGATGGCCTCGGCCGTCCTGTACGAGGAGATGTCCACGATGCTGCAGCGCGGCGTCTTCCAGGAAGGGAACGTGACTTCGACGAACGACGAGCAGACCTACCGCCCGACGACGGTCTCGAGCGTGTCGGGCGGCCTGGCACGGCGCCAGCGGGCGGGGGAGACCTCGGGGGCGACCGAGCGGTTCACGGCCCGTATCGAGCGGGACCCGGAGCAGCTCCGCTCGCGTCTGTCGGCCTTCCAGTCGGCCACGAGCCGCGGCCGTGACGACGCGAGTGCCCTCGGGGCCTCGACGCCGGCCGTCCCTACCGTGAATGATGTCCCTGGATCCGCGCCGCAGCAGCGGTGACCTGCGCCTTCGGCGTACTTGACGAGGAGGAAGCGTGACCCTCAGTACTGAAGCGACCAACTTCGGGTGGCTTCTCGACAACTTCGTGCGCACCGTCCCGGGCAGCCGCCACACCCTGGTGGTCTCGGCGGACGGTCTGCTCATGGCGATGTCCGACCAGCTCGACCGCACCAGCGGCGACCAGCTCGCGGCGATCGTCTCCGGCATGTCGAGCCTCACCCGTGGGGCCGCCCGCCAGCTCAACGGCGGCAACGTGCGCCAGGCCGTCATCGAGATGGACAACGGGTTCCTCTTCCTGATGAACGTCTCGAACGGTTCCGTCCTCGCGGTGGTCGCCGAGTCGTCCTGCGACATCGGCCTCATCGGCTACGAGATGGCGCTGCTCGTGTCCCGCACCGAGGCCACGCTCACCCCGCAGCTGATCTCGGAGATGCGAGGGAACCTTCCGGTGGACGGCTCGACGCGCTCCGCGCGGGTGGGATGAGGTCGCGACCATGACGCATGCATCGTTCGGTTCTCTGGGTGCGCACTCGGCAGACGGCTACGAGGCCTCGACGGTGCGTCCCTACGCGGTCACGGGCGGCCGCGTCCGTTCCGCCATGTCCGACCTGCCGCTCGAGGCGCTGGTCGAGGTGCTGCCCGGTGCCGTCACGAGCATGGGCCTCACTCCGGAGAAGCGGGCGATCCTGCAGCACGCCGCGCACACCTACGTCTCGATCGCGGAGCTCTCCGCGCTGCTGCGCCTGCCCCTCGGCGTCGTCCGCATCCTGGTCGCGGACATGCAGGAGGAGGGGCACATCACCGTGCACACCTCGACCCCGGTGAACGTCCACACGGGTCACGGCAGTTCCCACTCGGGCCTGTCTCTGAGCGTCTTGGAGAGTGTTCTCAATGGCATTTCCGCCCTCTGACAGCCCGACGCCCGGAGCGTCCGGGGGGATGTCCCCGGCCTGGGCGCCGGTCTCGCAGACCGTCGGCGCGGTGAGCACGCCGACGGTCGGCGGTGCTCCGGCGGCGGTGGGCGCCCCGCAGCGGCAGAGCGTGCTCGGCGGTGCCCCGGCGGCCCAGGCAGCCCCTGGCCCGATCACCTCGGTGCCGACGGCCGCCGCCCCGGTGGCCGAGGCGGCGTCGCGTCCGGTCGCGCAGCAGGTCCAGGCGCCGCAGACCGCGGCCGCGCAGGCTCCGGCCGCGCAGGCCCAGCCCTCGCAGGCGGCGCCGGCCGCGGCCGCGGCGACCCCCGCGGCCCCGGCGCAGTCCGCCCCCGCGGCGGCCCCCGCCCAGCCGTCCACCGCCCCGACCGTCACGAAGATCGTCGTCGCGGGCGGGTTCGCCGTCGGCAAGACGACGTTCATCGGTTCCATCTCCGACGTCGAGCCGCTCAACACCGAGGCCGCGATGACGGAGCACTCGGTGGGCGTCGACGACGCGGGTGGCGTGTCCGACCGCAAGACCACCACGACCGTGGCGATGGACTTCGGCCGCGTGGCCCTGCCGGGCAACCTGTGGCTCTACCTGTTCGGCACGCCGGGCCAGGACCGCTTCCTGTTCATGTGGGACGACCTGATCCGCGGCGCCATCGGCGCCGTCGTGCTCGTCGACACGGACCGCCTGGAGCAGTGCTTCCCGGCGATCGACTACTTCGAGTCGCGGGGCGTGCCCTTCGTCGTCGGTGTGAACTGCTTCGACGGCGTGGCCAAGCACCGGCTCGAGGACGTCCGCGAGGCGCTCCAGATCCCGGCGCACGTGCCGATGCTCTACACGGACGCCCGCTCGCGCGCGGCGACGAAGCAGACGCTCATCGCCCTGGTCCAGCTCGCGATGCGCCAGCTGCGCTCGGGCGGCGGCGCGGCCTGACGGTCGCCCGTCCACCGGCCGTCCCCGCGGCCCCGGTGCGCCTCGGCGTCCGGGGCCGCGGGCGTGCCCGGCCGGTACACTGCTGAGCCGGACGGCGGCCTCGCCGCCGTTCCGGGAGGGCTGACAGAGCGGCCTAATGTGACGGTCTTGAAAACCGTTGTGCAGCAATGCACCGGGGGTTCGAATCCCTCGCCCTCCGCCACGCACCAAAGCGCCCCCGACGGTCCCGTCGGGGGCGCTTTCCTGCGTCGCCTCAGCGGATCTCGACGATCGGCAGCCGCAGGGCGCCCGGCGCGGCGGCCGGGACGACGGGATGGCGTGGCGCCGTGGGCGGGACGACGGCGTACGCGGACCCCGGTGCGGGCCGGGCGTCGGGGTCGCCGCGGTGGGGCCACAGGGCGCACGCGCGCTCGGCCTGGGCGGCGATCGTCAGGGAGGGGTTGACGCCGAGGTTCGCCGTCACCGTCGAGCCGTCGAGCACGTGCAGGCCGGGATGGCCGTGCACCCGGTGGTACGGGTCGACGACGCCCGTGTCGGGGGAGTCGCCGATCGTGCAGCCGCCGAGGATGTGCGCGGTCATCGGCACGTCGAACGGGTCGCCCGCGCTGCCGCCGGCGAGCCCGCCCATGCGGGCCGCCATCGCGCGGACGGCGTCGTGGGCCAGGGGGATCCATGTCGGGTTCGGCGCACCGGTGCCCTGCCGGGACGTGAGGCGCCGCCCGAAGGGGCCGCGCCGCGTGAACGTCGTGAGCGAGTTGTCGCGGCTCTGCATCACCAGCGCGATCACGGTGCGCTGCGACCAGCCGCGGAGGTCGTAGAGGGCCGGGACGTCCCGGCGCCGTTGCCAGAGCTCGCCGAGCCACCGCCGCCAGCGCGGCCCCTCGCCCGGTGCGACGCCGTCGACCAGCACGGTCTGCAGCAGCCCCATCGCGTTGGAGCCGCGCCCGTACCGGACGGGCTCGACGTGCGTCTGCTCGTCCGGGTAGAAGGACGACGTGATGGCCACGCCCTCGGAGTAGTCGGGCTCGCCGACCTGCCCGCGCCGCACGGGGCGCATGGCTCCGAGCAGCGCCTCGGAGTTGGTGCGCGTGAGGTGCCCGAGACGGTCGGACAGGTGCGGCAGGTCGCCGCTGTCGCGCATCGCGTGGAGGAGCCGCTGGGTGCCGAGCGTGCCCGCGGCGAGGACCACCTGCCGGGCGCGGTAGGTGCGACGGCCGGCCCAGCCCCGTCCTGTCCGGTGCGTGCGCACCTCGTAGCCGCCCTCGGCCCGTGGCACGACGGCGGTGGCCGTGGTCAGCGGGTGCACCCGGGCGCCGGCACCCTCCGCGAGGTGCAGGTAGTTCTTGACGAGGGTGTTCTTGGCGTTGTGCCGGCAGCCGGTCATGCACTCGCCGCAGTGCAGGCACGGGTTCCGCTCCGGTCCCGCGCCGCCGAAGAAGGGGTCGGGGACGGCGGCGCCGGGGGCGCCGCACGGCCGGGTCGGGTCCGCCGTCTCCTCGTCCCCGAGGAACACGCCGACCCGCACCTTGCGGAACGTGTGGCCGACGCCCATCTCCTCGGCGACGTCGCGCATCACCTCGTCGGCCGGGGTCGTGCGCCGGTAGTCCACGGCGCCGAGCATCCGCTCCGCCTGGTCGTAGTACGGCTCGAGCTCCGCCTTCCAGTCCGTCACGTGCGCCCAGGCGGGGTCGGACCAGAACGCGTCGAGCGGGCGGTACAGGGTGTTCGCGTAGACGAGGGAGCCGCCGCCCACGCCCGCGCCGGCCAGGACCAGCACGTCCTTGAGGCGGTGGATCCGCTGGATGCCGAAGCAGCCCAGCGCGGGCGCCCACAGGAAGCGGCGCAGGTCCCACGACGTGCGCGGCAGCTCGTCGTCGGCGAACCGGCGGCCGGCCTCGAGCACTCCGACGCGGTACCCCTTCTCCGTCAGTCGGAGCGCCGCCACGCTGCCGCCGAACCCCGAGCCGACGACGAGGACGTCGTAGTCGACGTCCTGGTCTCCGCGCCCGTCGTCGCCATGCTCATCGGCCTGGTCCTCGGCCTCGTCGTCGCCCTGGTCGCGAGGGTGCCCGCCGTCGTGCGGGGTGGTGTCCGGGCGCCCGTCAGGGGCGCGCCGGCGGTCCTGGTCGTCGTCGTCCAGCATGGGCCCGACCGTAGCGTGGGCGGCCGTGTGGCGGGGTCGACGGCGCGCGGCTTTGCCCCCGGGCATCCCCGGCGGTTAGTCTGGGCGCCGCGGTGCTGCTGTGCTGCCGCGAGGAGACGTCGCATAGTCTGGTCTAGTGCGCCACCCTGCTAAGGTGGTAACGGGGCAACCCGTTCGCGGGTTCAAATCCCGCCGTCTCCGCCAGGAAGGCTCCGGCTGCTGAACGCCCGGGGCCTTTTCTGTTGCCCGGGACGGTGGGGCGACGGCGAGGACGGGCCCGAGAAGCCCGGCTCCGGTGTCGTGCATCACGATGGGCATCCTCGGTTTGGGGAACCGGCCGAGGGCCTGTAATGTTCTCGTCGGTCGGTGCGACAGCGCCGATCAGGACTGCGCCCGTAGCTCAACGGATAGAGCATCTGACTACGGATCAGAAGGTTGGGGGTTCGAATCCCTCCGGGCGCACCGAAGACACCACGGCTCGATCCCTCCTCGGGATCGGGCCGTTGTGTTTTCCGGCCCTTTGGGGTGGCACAGCAGCGAGGTCAGCGCCGACCGCGTACCGACCTGGCCCCGGTCCGTCGTGCACCACGCGGCGGTCGGCGCGTCCAGCGCCAGACGCTGCAACGACACGACCGAGAGGGTGATCGATCGCATGAGCGATCAGACCTGGCAGACGATCGCGATCGTCGTGTACCTCCTGGCGATGCTGGGCATCGGGTACGCCGCCTACCGCCGCACCGACGACCTGGACGACTACATGCTCGGCGGGCGGCGGCTGCGCCCGAGCGTCGCCGCGCTGAGCGCGGGAGCCTCCGACATGTCGGGCTGGCTCCTCATGGGCCTCCCCGGCGCGATCTACCTGACGGGCCTCGTCGAGGCGTGGATCGCGGTGGGCCTGACCATCGGCGCCTGGCTCAACTGGAAGTTCGTGGCGCCGCGCCTGCGCGCCTACACGGAGGTCGCGAACAACTCGATCACCATCCCGAGCTTCTTCGACAACCGGCTGCGCGACCCCGCACACCTGCTGCGCATCGCGGCCGGCGTCATCGTCCTGGTGTTCTTCACGTTCTACGTCTCCTCCGGGATGGTGGCCGGGGGGACCTTCTTCGAGAGCTCGTTCGGCCTGGACTACCTCACCGGGCTGCTCGTCGTGGGCGGCGTGACCCTGGCCTACACGCTCTTCGGAGGCTTCCTCGGCGCGACGTGGACCGACGTGGCCCAGGGGCTGCTCATGCTCGCGGCGCTCGTGGCCGTGCCCGTGCTCGCGATCGTCGACCTCGGCGGCTGGGCCGCGGTCCAGGAGGGCATCCGCGCCGCGGACGCCGACGGCACCACGCAGCACCTGTCGTTCTTCGCCGGCGCGACGGCGACCGGGGTGATCTCCGCGCTCGCGTGGGGGCTCGGGTACTTCGGCCAGCCGCACATCATCGTGCGCTTCATGGCGATCCGGACGCCGCAGGACGCGACCGCGGGCCGGCGCATCGGCATCGCCTGGATGGTGCTCACCGCGCTGGGCGCCGTGACGACCGGACTGGTGGGCGTCGCCTACGCGAACGTCGAGGGTCTCGAGGTCGACAACCCCGAGACGATCTTCCTGCTGCTGGCCCAGCTCCTCTTCCACCCCCTGATCGCTGGCCTGGTGCTGGCTGCGGTGCTGGCCGCGATCATGTCGACCATCTCGTCGCAGCTCATCGTGTCCTCGTCCGCCCTCGTCGAGGACCTCGTCAAGATGACCGGGCTGCGGCTGAGCACGCGCGCCGAGGTGATGCTCGGCCGCGGCGGAGTCCTCCTGGTCGCGATCGTCGCCGGCCTGATCGCGCTGGACCGCACCTCCTCGATCCTCGATCTCGTGGGGTTCGCCTGGGCAGGGTTCGGCTCGGCCTTCGGCCCCGTCGTCATCCTGAGCCTGTACTGGCGCCGCCTCACGCGGTGGGGCGCGTTGTCCGGGATGGTGGCGGGAGCCGTCGTCGCGTTCGCGTGGGGACGGTCCGGGCTCGCGGACACGCTGTACGAGATCGTCCCGGGCTTCGCTGTCGGCCTCCTGGTCGCCGTCGTGGTCAGCCTCCTGACGCCCCGGCCGGACGCCGCGGTGCTCGGGGAGTTCGACGCCGCGCGGGCGCTCGCCCGGGGGAAGGCGCCGGAGCCGGTGCCCGCCTGAGGCAGGCACGGGTACCCGCCGGGCTGTCAGGGCACGGCGGGTACCCGCCCCCCGGAGGCGTCGAGAGGGGCCTCTGGACCGGGCGTGGGGGGGGGGGGGGGGGGGGCCCCCCCCCCCCCCCCCGCGGGCGGGCGCCCCCCCCGGAAGAGGGGTAAAACAAAAACCCCCCGCGCCG
>NZ_JBHWYY010000101.1:0-13330 GCF_042728595.1 Isoptericola sp. NPDC060185
GCCCTTTCGCCGGCGAAAGGGGGCCAATCTCCCGCTCACAGCACGAGGGTGACGAACCTGACCGCGGGCGCGCAGCAACGGTTTGCGACAATGGGTGACGTGACTTCCACCCTCGATCCCGTCAGCACGCCGGCGCCCGGACCCGGCGTCCCCGCCGACGCCGCGCGCGTCCTGCCGCCGCTGCAGATCGGGCCGATCACCGTGGACACCCCCGTGGTGCTGGCCCCGATGGCCGGCGTCACCAACCGCGCTTTCCGCACCCTCTGCCGTGAGGCAGGCGCGTCGCAGGGCTTCGACCCGGGCCTGTACGTCGCGGAGATGGTGACCAGCCGTGCCCTCGTGGAGCGCAACGTCGAGTCGCTGCGCATCGTCACCTTCGGCGAGGAGGAGACCCCGCGCTCGGCGCAGGTCTACGGTGTCGACCCGGCCACCGTCGGAGCCGCCGTGAAGATCATCGCGTCCGAGGACCGGGCCGACCACGTCGACCTCAACTTCGGCTGCCCGGTGCCCAAGGTGACCCGCAAGGGCGGCGGCTCCGCGCTGCCGTGGAAGCGGCAGCTGTTCACCGACATCGTGCAGGCCGCGGTCCGCGCCGCCGAGCCGTACGGCGTGCCCGTCACGGTGAAGATGCGCAAGGGCATCGACGACGACCACCTCACCTACCTCGAGGCGGGCCGCATCGCCGAGTCGCTGGGGGTGGCGGCCGTCGCGCTGCACGCGCGCACCGCCGCGGAGTACTACTCGGGACAGGCCGACTGGACCGCCGTCGCGCGGCTCAAGGAGGCCGTCCGCACCGTCCCGGTGCTCGGCAACGGCGACATCTGGTCGGCGGAGGACGCCCTGCGCATGGTGCGCGAGACCGGCGCCGACGGCGTCGTCGTCGGGCGTGGCTGCCAGGGCCGGCCGTGGCTGTTCGCGGACCTGGCGGCGGCGTTCCACGGCGTCACGACGCGGGTGCGCCCCGGCCTGCGCGAGGTGGCCGACACGATCTACCGCCACGGCGAGCTGATGATCGAGTACTTCGACGGCGACGAGGGCAAGGGCATGCGCGACCTGCGCAAGCACATGGCCTGGTACCTCAAGGGCTACGCCGTTGGAGGCGACGCGCGCCACGCCCTCGCGATGGTCTCCACGACGGCTGAGCTGCGCGAGCGCCTCGACGCCCTCGACCTCGACCTGCCCTACCCCGGCGAGGACGCGGAGGGCCCGCGCGGCCGCGCGGGCTCCCCGAAGCAGCCGCACCTGCCGTACGGCTGGCTGGACTCCCGCGACCTCGACGCGGAGTTCGAAGCGAAGCTGCGCGAAGCCGAGCTGAGCGTCAGCGGCGGCTGACCCCTGGCCCGGAGCGTTGTGGGCGCTCGTCTGGCGCTATCGCCTCACGGGATAGAGCCGAACGAGCGCCCACAGCGCTGACCGGGGTGCGGGTCAGGCGCGCAGCCAGACGGTGGTGTCGGCGGGGACGCGCGTCTGCGGGTCGGCGGAGCGGTCGGTCATGACCGGGCCGGAGGCGAGCAGCACCTCGACCCCGCGGGGGAGCAGCACAGGCTCGGCGCCCAGGTTCGCCACCACGACGACGTCCTGGTTGCGGAGCGCGATGACGTCCGCGGACGTCTCCCAGCCCGCGAGCCAGGCGAGCCCGCCCAGGCCGAGGCCCTCGGCCTTGCGGAGCGTGAGCGCGGCGCGGTAGGTCTCGAACGTCGAGCCCTCGACGCCGTACTGCGCGTCCGCGGCGTAGCGCGCGAACGACGCGGGCTGTGGCAGCCACGGGTCGCCGGCGGGGCCGAAGCCGAAGCCGGGGGCGTCGGCGGACCAGGGCAGGGGCACGCGGCAGCCGTCACGACCGGCCTCCGTGCCGCCGGTGCGGAAGAACGCGGGGTCCTGGCGCACCTCGGCGGGCAGCGCGGTGTGCTCCGGCAGCCCGAGCTCCTCGCCCTGGTACAGGTACGCGGAGCCGGGCAGGCCGAGCATGAGGAGGCTGGCGGCGCGGGCGCGGCGCAGGCCGAGCTCCTCGTCGGGCTGCGGGTCGGTGGCGAACACGCCGTTGACCTTCACGGACGGGTCGGCCGAGCCGAGGCGCGACGGGTGCCGCACGACGTCGTGGTTGGACAGCACCCAGGTGGTGGGCGCGCCGACCTCGTCGTTCGCCTGGTACGACGCGGCGATGACGGTGCGCAGGGCGGCCGCGTCCCAGCCGGTCGTGAGGAACGAGAAGTTGAACGCCTGGTGCATCTCGTCGGGGCGCACGTAGCGGGCGAGGCGGCTCAGCGGCTCCACCCAGGCCTCGGCGACGAGGCAGCGGTCCCCGTCGTACTCGGCGAGCACCCGGTGCCAGGCGCGGTAGACGTCGTGCACGCCGTCCTGGTCGAACATCGGGCCGTGGTTGCCGGCGCCGGTGGAGCCGTCCTCGGGCGCGCCGGGCTCGACGTCGCCGGTGCCCTCGTCCGCGGCGTCCTCGGCGGAGCCGGCCACCATCTCGACGTGCCCGTCCCAGTCGGGCAGCCCGTCGGCCTTGATGAGGCCGTGCGCCACGTCGACGCGGAAGCCGTCGACGCCGCGGTCCAGCCAGAAGCGCAGCACGTCCTCGAACTCGGCGCGCACCTCGGGCTGCTGCCAGTCGAGGTCGGGCTGCGTGGAGTCGAACAGGTGCAGGTACCACTGCGGGCCGAGGTCCCCGTCGTCCTCGCGCGGGGCGAGGCGCGTCCAGGCAGGGCCACCGAAGATCGACTGCCAGTTGTTCGGCGCCCCGGCGCCGTCGGGGCCGCGGCCGTCGCGGAAGACGTACCGGGCGCGTTCGGGGGAGCCGGGGGCGGCCGCGAGGGCGGCCTGGAACCACGCGTGCTGGTCGGAGGTGTGGTTGGGCACCAGGTCGACGATGACGCGGATGCCGCGGGCGTGGGCGCCGGCGAGCAGGTCGTCGAAGTCGGCGAGGGTGCCGAACAGGGGGTCGACGTCGCGGTAGTCGGCGACGTCGTAGCCCGCGTCGTTCTGCGGGGAGCGGTAGAAGGGCGACAGCCAGACGGCGTCGACGCCGAGGGTCTCGAGGTGGTCGAGGCGGGCCGTGACGCCGGGGATGTCGCCGATCCCGTCGCCGTCGCCGTCCGCGAACGAGCGCGGGTAGACCTGGTAGATCACGGCGTCGCGCCACCACTGCCGGGCGTCGGCGCTCCCGGCGTGCACGACGGCGCCGCTGCGCAGCAGGTCGGCGGCGTCGGTCGCGGTCGCGGCGGGGGTGGTCTGGGTGGAGGTCATCGCTGGCTTCCTCACCTGGTCGGGGGCCGTCCTCACCGGGGTGGGGCACGGGCGGGCACGGTCGGGGCACGGCGAACCCGTGCGCGACCTGTCGAGTGTAAGCGTTGCAGCAAGAGTTGCAGCAACCGCCCGCCCCCAGGGGACCGTCAGGCGCGCGGCGCGGCCCCCGTGGAGCCGCGGACGACCAGCTCGGGCGCGAAGAGGAGCTCGGTGCGCGGCGCCCGTTCGCCCTGGATCTCGGTGAGCAGCGCGCTCACGGTGGCGCGCGCCATCGCCTCGACCGGCTGGCGCACGGTGGTCAGGGGTGGCTCGGTGAACGCGATGAGCGGCGCGTCGTCGTACCCGACGACCGACACGTCGTCGGGCACCGAGAGCCCGCGCGACCGTGCCGCGCGGACCGCGCCGAGGGCCATGAGGTCGGACGCGCAGACGATGGCGGTGTGCCCGGCGTCGATGAGCTCGGCCGCCGCGGCCTGCCCGCCCTCGAGCGTGTACAGGCTGGAGCGCACGTGCTCGCGGGCGGCCTCCTCGTCGTCGGCGAGGCCGTGCCGCACGAGGGCGGCGAGGAACGCGGCGAGCTTGCGGCGCGACGGGACGTACCGCTCCGGCCCGATCGCGAGGCCGACCCGGCGGTGCCCCAGGGTGACCAGGTGCTGCACGGCGACGTCCACGCTGGCCGCGTCGTCGGGGGAGACGAAGGGGGCGTCGATCCCCGGCGCATAGCCGTTGACCAGCACGATCGGCACGCCCTGGCTGCGCAGCATCGAGTAGCGGGTGTGGTCCGCGCGGGTGTCGGCGTGCAGCCCGGAGACGAAGACGATCCCGTCGACGGAGTGGTCCACGAGGGTGCTGACGTACTCGTCCTCGGTGGTGCCGCCCGGCGCCTGCGTGCACAGGAGTGGCGTGTACCCGCGCTGCGCCAGGATCGACTCGATGGCCTGCGCGAAGGCGGGGAAGACCGGGTTGGTGAGCTCGGGGACGATGAGGCCCACGAGTCCGGCGGAGCGGCCGCGCAGCGCCGACGGCCGTTCGTAGCCGAGGACGTCGAGCGCGGCGAGCACGGCCTGCCGGGTGGAGCTGGCCACGCCCGGCTTGCCGTTCAGGACGCGCGAGACCGTGGCCGTCGACACTCCAGCCTGGTCCGCCAGGTCGCTCAATCGGGTGCGCACCCGAGGAATCGTAAGGGACACGGGACCTCCTCGTCCTGGGGTGGGATACCGGCGTGGGCCGCCGGGACATCGGGCACGCGGCGTCCTGTTGCCACGCGTTGCTGAAAAGTTATCGCAAGATCTTGCATCGCGCTGCAACGGTCCGTACGTTGTGGGCATTCAGGGTCCGCCGGCGACGCCGCGCGGGCCGTCCACCGAAGACAGCTGGGAGTAACCACGATGCGAAGGAGCATCCTTCTCGCCTCGGCCCTGGCCACCACGCTGGCCCTCGCGGCCTGCGGCAGCGGAGAGCCGGCGGCCGAGTCGACCGGCGACGCCGGCGCGAGCGCCAAGCCGTCCGCCTCGGGCACCCTCACGGTGTGGGTCGACGAGACCCGCGAGGCCGCCGTGACGACCGCCGCCGAGGCGTACGAAAAGGAGTCGGGCGTCGACGTCGAGGTCGTCCAGAAGAACTTCGAGGACATCCGCGCCGACTTCCTGGCCCAGGTCCCGACCGGCGAGGGCCCCGACATCACCGTCGGCGCGCACGACTGGCTGGGCGAGTTCACCGCGAACGGCGTGGTCCAGCCCATCGAGCTCGGCGACAAGGCGGGCGACTTCATCCCGGTGTCGACGCAGGCGTTCACCCAGGACGGCCAGGTCTACGGCCTCCCGTACGCCATCGAGAACATCGCCCTGATCCGCAACACGAAGCTCGCCTCCGAGGCCCCCAAGACCTACGACGACATGATCGCCGCGGGGAAGAAGGCCGGCACCAAGTTCCCGTTCCTCATCCAGTCGGACGGCGACAAGGGTGACCCCTACACGTACTACCCGTTCCAGACGTCGTTCGGCGCCCCCGTCTTCGAGCAGAACGACGACGGCTCCTACCGTCCCGAGCTCGCCCTCGGCGGCAAGAACGGCGAGGCGTTCGCCACCTGGCTCTCCGAGGAGGGCGCGGCGGGCAACCTCAGCACGGACATCTCGTACGACATCGCCGTCGAGGCGTTCGCCAAGGGAAAGTCGCCGTTCGTCATCGGCGGCCCGTGGATGCTCGAGAAGTTCAAGGGCATGGACCTGTCCGTCGACCCGATCCCGGCCCCCGGCGACAAGCCGGCGCAGCCGTTCGTGGGCGTGCAGGGCTTCTACGTCAGCGCGCAGAGCAAGAACGCGCTCGTCGCCAACGACTTCCTCGTCAACTACATGTCGACGCCGGAGGCCCAGACCGCGCTGTTCAAGGCCGGCGGCCGCCCGCCGGCGCTGATCGAGGCGGCCGACGCCGCGTCGTCCGACCCGCTCGTCGCCGGCTTCCGTGAGGTCGGCGCCACCGCCGTGCCGATGCCGTCCATCCCCGAGATGGGCTCGGTCTGGTCCTTCTGGGGCGTCACCGAGGCGAGCATCATCTCGGGCAAGGCGTCCGACCCGGTCAAGGCATGGGACAAGATGGTCTCCGACATCCAGGGCGCGCTCGACTGATGTCGCGTTCCCGCTACAGGGGCGCCGAGGCCGGCTCCGGGAGCTTCTCCGGAGCCGGCTTCGCCGTCAAGATCGTGCTCATCGCCCTCGTGGACGCCCTGGGCGTCTTCGCCGTGCTGGCCGCCTGGCGCGCCGGGTCGTGGGGGATCCTCGCCGCGATGGTGGCGCTGCTCGCCGCGGCCAACTGGGTGTACTTCACGAAGCGGTCGCTGCCGCTGAAGTACATCCTGCCGGGGCTCGCGTTCCTGCTCGTCTACCAGGTGTACGTCGTGGGGTACACGGGGTACGTCGCCTTCACGAACTACGGCGACGGCCACAACTCCACCAAGGAGCAGGCGATCGACGCGCTGCTCGTGCAGAACGAGCGCCGCGTCGAGGGCTCGCCCGCCCTGCCGCTGACGGTCGTGGAGTCGGGCGACGGCGACCTCGGCTTCGCCGTCCTGGAGGACGGCGCGGTGGAGGTCGGTACGGCCGAGAAGCCGCTGACCGACGCGCCCGACGCGACCGTCGACGGCACCACGGTCACGCAGGTGCCCGGCTGGACGGTGCTCGACCGCGGGACGGTGCTGGCGCGTCAGCAGGAGGTCACCACACTGCGGGTGCCCGTCTCGGACGACCCGGCCGACGGCTCGGTGCGCACCCAGGACGCCCGCACGGGCTACGTCTTCCAGTCGGTGCTGGAGTACGACGCGGCCGCCGACACGATGACGGACACGTCGACCGGCGTGGTGTACACGCCGAACGACGAGGGCCAGTTCGAGGCGGCGGACGGCTCCACCCTCGCGGTGGGCTGGCGTGTGACGGTGGGCTTCGAGAACTTCGCGACGGCGTTCGGCGACTCCCGGTACGCGGGCCCGTTCGTCAAGATCCTCGCGTGGACGTTCGCGTTCGCGCTGCTGTCGGTGGTCACGACCTTCGCGCTGGGCATGTTCCTCGCGATGGTGTTCAACGACCCGCGGCTGCGGGGCCGCAAGGTCTACCGCACGCTGATGATCCTCCCGTACGCGATGCCGGGCTTCCTCGCGGCCCTGCTCTGGTCCGGCATGCTCAACAAGAGCTTCGGCGTGATCAACCAGGTGCTGCTGGGCGGGGCGGCGATCCCGTGGCTGACGGACCCCTGGCTGGCCAAGCTCTCCGTGCTGGGTGTCAACCTCTGGCTCGGGTTCCCGTACATGTTCCTCATCTGCACGGGCGCGCTGCAGTCCCTGCCGGGCGACGTGTACGAGGCGGCTCGCATCGACGGGGCCGGCCGCTGGCGCACGTGGCGCTCCATCACCATGCCGCTCCTGCTGGTGGCCACGGCGCCGCTGCTCATCTCGAGCTTCGCCTTCAACTTCAACAACTTCACGCTGATCAAGATGCTGACGGGCGGCGGGCCGCGGTTCGACGACGCGTCCGTGCCGCTGGGCCACACGGACATCCTCATCTCGATGGTCTACAACGTGTCCGGGCTGGACGGCTCCGCGCCGCGCGACTACGGCCTGGCCAGCGCGCTGTCCATCGTGATCTTCGTGGTGGTGGGCGTGATCTCCGCGATCGCCTTCCGGCAGACCCGAAAGCTTGAGGAGCTGAGCTCATGACGGCGCAGACCGCGCAGACACGGCAGACCGCACAGTCCCCGCAGGAGCTGCGGCACCGCATGTCGCCGGGCCGCTGGGCCCGCGAGCTGGGGTGGCGGCACGTCGTCGGGGTGCTGGCGGTGCTGTACGCCGTGTTCCCGATCGTGTACGTCGTGTCGGCGTCGCTGTCGCCGAACGGCACCCTCACGGGGTCGAACGAGCTGTTCGCCCAAGTGAGCACCGTGAACTACGCCGCCCTCGGCAGCACGAAGTTCTGGACGTGGATGGGCAACACGCTCGTCATCGGCGTCGCGACGTCGGTGGGCACCGTGCTCATGGGCGCCGCGGCCGCGTACGCGTTCTCGCGCTTCCGGTTCGCCGGGCGGCGCGTGGGGCTCACGTCGCTGCTGATCATCCAGATGTTCCCGCAGATGCTCGCGTTCGTCGCGATCTTCCTGCTGCTCATCTCGCTGGGGCAGGTCGTGCCGGTGCTGGGCCTCAACTCGAAGCTCGCGCTCATCTGCGTGTACCTGGGCGGGGCGCTGGGCGTGAACACGTTCCTCATGTACGGGTTCTTCAACACCGTGCCCCGGGAGCTCGACGAGGCGGCGAAGATCGACGGCGCCACCCACGCCCAGGTGTACTGGACGATCATCCTGCGGCTGGTGACGCCGATCCTGGCCGTCGTGGCGCTGCTGAGCTTCATCAGCACGTTCGGCGAGTTCATCATCGCCCGCGTGGTGCTGCAGTCGGAGTCCAACTGGACCCTGGCCGTGGGCCTGTACGGCTGGGTGTCGTCCCTCCTCGAGGCCAACTGGGGCCTCTTCGCGGCCGGCGCCGTGCTGTCGGCGATCCCCGTGCTCGCGCTGTTCCTCTTCCTGCAGAAGTACATCGTGGGTGGGCTCACCGCCGGCTCCGTCAAGGGCTGACCGGCGGCCGCCGCAAGGTTCCGCGGGATCCACCCGCGATCCTTGTGGCGGCTGTCACACCGCGGTCCTAGCCTGGGCGACATGACCGACGACTCGCGCTCCTACTCCCCGGACCTCGCGCGTCTCACCGACGCCGCCGACGACTCGTTCTCCGTGCGCCGCGCGTACGGCGAGCCCTACGAGCACCAGGGCCAGCTGATCATCCCCGTCGCCAAGGTGTGGGGCGGGATCGGCACGGGCGCGGGCGGCGGGGGCGGCGCCGGGTCCGCGGCCGGGACGGGCGCCGGCTCCGGCAACGGGACCGGCAGCGGCTCCGGCCGGGGCACCGGCAAGAGCTCGGGGGAGGGCAGCGCGCCGGGCTGGCGCCGGTCGTTCAGCTTCGGGTCGGGTTCCTCCGACGCCGCGGCCGACTCGGGCGAGGCCGAGGGGGCGGACGCCGCGGCCACGCCCCCGGGCCAGGGCGGCTCCGCCCACGGAGACGCCTCGGGGGAGGCGCAGGGCGACGCGTCGGGCGAGCTGAAGGGCGAGCTCAACGGTGAGGCCCGCGGCGAGGGACACGGCGAGGGCGGTGGCGGTGGCGGTGGCTACGGGCTGCGCGTCAAGCCGCTGGGCGTCGTCGTGGTCTCCGCCGAGGGCACGCGCTTCCAGCCGGTGCTGGACCTCAACAAGGTGATCCTCGGCGGGCAGGTCGTCGGGATCGCGATCGCGCTCGCCGCCGGGTGGGCGATCGGGCGCCGCCGCCACTGAGCCGTCCTCGCGTCGGCCGGGCGGCCCGCCCGCCGACCGACGAGAGGACGACATGACCACGCAGGCCTTGACGGGGGTCGCCACGCCGGCCCGCACGCTGCTCGACCAGCCGCACCACGACGGGTCGGCGCTCTTCGCCCCCGAGGCCACGCCCGCCCTGGGCGACGCGGTGACGGTGCGCGTGCGGGTGCCGAAGAGCGCGGGGGTGCGCGACGTGCGCCTGCGGACGGTGCGCGACGGCGAGCCGCGGCTGCTGCCCGCCCGCCGCGACGGCGGGGACGAGTACGAGGACTGGTACGCGGCCGACCTGGTCGTGCACCACCCGGTGACGTCGTACCGGTTCTTCCTGGACGTGCCGGGCGGCTACCGCTGGCTGGACGGCCGCGGCGTGCACGACCGCGAGGTGCCGGACGCCGCGAGCTTCCGCCTCACCACGCACGCGCCGGGGCCGGGCTGGCTGCGCGACGGCCTGGCGTACCAGGTGTTCCCCGACCGCTTCGCCCGCTCGGCCGCGGCTGACGCGCGCGAGGCGCCGGAGTGGGCGGTGCCCGCCGGCTGGGACGACGAGCCCGCCGGGTCGGGCCCGCTGGCCGGTACGCAGCTGTTCGGCGGCGACCTCGACGGCGTCGTCGAGCACCTCGACCACCTCGAGGCGCTCGGCGTGCGCACGCTGTACCTCACGCCCGTCTTCCCGGGCCGGTCGAACCACCGTTACGACGCGTCGACTTTCGACCACGTCGATCCGCTGCTCGGCGGCGACGCGGCGTACGCGCGCCTGGCCCGCGCCGTGCACGCGCGCGGGATGCGCCTCATGGGCGACGTGACGACCAACCACACGGGCGCCGGGCACGAGTGGTTCCTCGCCGCCCGCGCGGACGCCGGGTCCCCCGAGCGCGAGCTGTACCACTGGGAGGACGGCGGCCCCGACGTCGTGCCCGGGGCCGAGGCCGACGGCGACGGGTACGTCGGCTGGCTGGGGCACGGGTCGCTGCCGAAGCTGGACTGGGCCGCCGAGGAGACGTGGCGACGGATGGTCACGGGCGACGACGCGGTGGTGGCCCGGTACCTCCGCGAGCCGTTCGCCCTCGACGGGTGGCGCGTGGACGTCGCGAACATGACCGGCCGCCGCGGCAGCGCGGACCGCGCCCACGCCGTCGCCCGGGCCCTGCGCGCCCGCATCCTGGCCGAACGGCCCGACGGGGCGCTGGTCGCCGAGCACTTCCACGACGCGTCCGGGGACCTGGCCGGCGACGGCTGGCACGCGAACATGAACTACGCCGGCTTCACGCGCCCCGCCTGGTCGTGGCTGGTGCCGGACGGCTCGGACGTGCCGTTCCTCGACCTGCCGGTCCCGGTGCCGCGCCGTCCGGCCGCGGCGATGGTCGAGACGATGCGCGAGGTCGCGGCGCTGGTGCCGTGGCAGGTGACGGCGACGCAGTGGAACATGCTGGGCTCGCACGACACGCCGCGGCTGCGCTCCGTCGTCGGGTCGCGGGAGCTGGTGGAGGTCGCCGCGACGCTGCTGTTCACGTACCTGGGCGCACCCGTCGTCTTCGCGGGCGACGAGGTGGGCGCCACCGGCACCCACGGCGAGCACGCCCGCACGACGATGGCGTGGGACCAGTCCGCCGCCGGCGGCCCGCGCTGGGACGTGGCGACCCTGGAGGTGTACCGGCGGCTGTCGGCGCTGCGCTCGTCGTCGGGTGCCCTGCGCGACGGCGGCCTGCGGTGGGCGGCCGTGCACGACGACGCCGTCGCCTACCTGCGCGAGACGCCGGACGAGCGGGTGCTCGTCGTGCTGGCCCGCGCGCCGTGGCCGGGGGTGCGGCTGCCGGGCCACCTGCTCGCGTCCGGCGCCTCACCCGAGGTGCTGTACGGCGACCTCGCCCTCCGGGCGACCGCCGGCGGCCTCGAGGTCGCCGGCGACGGGCCGGGCGTCGCCGTCGTCCGCCTGGCCTGATCGAGCGGATCGAAGCCGAGCAGGCGGTTGCGCACGTTCTGAGCGCTCAGAGCGTGCGCAACCGCCTGTTCGGCCCCTGCGGACGTGGCGGGCGTGGCAGCATCGACCTGTGCCACGCGACCTCGAACGTCTCGCCGTCATCTCGGACGTCCACGGCAACCTCGGTGCGCTCAACGCGGTGCTCGCCGACGTCGCCGCGCGAGGGATCACGCGGGTGATCAACCTCGGCGACGACGCGGGCAAGGGGCCGCGGGGGAGCGCCGCGATCGACCGGCTGCGGGAGGTGTGCGAGGTGCACGTCCGCGGCAACTGGGACGACTTCCTCCCCGGGATCCCGGACGACGGCGACGCCGGCCTGGTCTGGTGGCGCGACGAGCTGCGGCCCGACCAGCGCGCCTGGCTCGCCGCCAAGCCGCTGAGCCACGACCTGCTGCTGTCGGGGCGGCGGGTGCGGCTGTTCCACGCGTCGGCGACGAGCGTGCACACGCGCGTGCGCCGCGACCACTCGCGCGAGGAGTTCCACGGGATGTTCGCGTCGACCGAGCTCACCGGCCCGGGGCCGGAGCCCACGACGGTGGGGTACGGCGACATCCACCAGGCGTTCGTCGACGTCCACCAGGGCCGGACGCTGTTCAACACGGGGTCCGTCGGCAACCCGATCGACGAGGCGACGCCCGTCTACGCGATCCTCGAGGGGGTCCCCGACACCGACGAGCCCGGCCTCTTCGGGATCCAGCACGTGCGTGTCCCCTACGACGTCGAGGCGGAGCTCGCCGTCGCCCGCGCGGTGGGGATGCCGGAGTACGACCCGTGGGCGCAGGAGCTGCGCACGGGCGTCTATCGGGGCCTCGCCCCGGCCCCCGCCGAGACGGTCGAGGTCGACGACGGGGGCGTCGGCGGCGCTCGCTAGGCTTCGTCTCGTGCAGACGTTCGAGCAGGGCGCGTTCGACGCCGAGGTGATGGGCCGGTCGGTGCGCCCGGACACGGGCGAGGAATGGCTCGGGTCGTACACGGACGCGGACACCGAGCGGTGGTACCCGGAGCCGCCCAAGTCCAAGCACCGCACGGCCTTCGAGCGCGACCGCGCCCGGGTGGTGCACTCCTCGGGGCTGCGCCGGCTCGGCGCGAAGACGCAGGTGCTGGGCCCGGGCAGCGACGACTTCGTGCGCACCCGGCTCACGCACTCCCTCGAGGTGGCGCAGGTGGGCCGGGAGATGGGGCGCGCGCTCGGCTGCGACCCCGACCTGGTGGACACCGCGTGCCTGACGCACGACCTCGGCCATCCGCCCTTCGGGCACAACGGGGAGCGGGCGCTCGCGGAGATCGCGCAGGGGATCGGCGGCTTCGAGGGGAACGCGCAGACGCTGCGGCTGCTGACGCGCCTCGAGCCCAAGGTCTTCGCGGGGGACGGCTCGCCCCGCGGCCTGAACCTCACGCGCGCCAGCCTGGACGCGAGCGTGAAGTACCCGTGGGGGCTCGGGGCCGGCCCGGCGCGGCCCGACGGCGGCGCGACCGGCAAGTTCGGCGTCTACCCCGACGACCGCCCCGTCTTCGAGTGGCTGCGCCGCGGCGCTCCCGGCGGGCGGGTGCGGTGCATGGAGGCGCAGGTCATGGACCTCGCCGACGACATCAGCTACTCGGTGCACGACGTCGAGGACGCCGTCCAGGGCGGGCGGCTCGACCTGCGGATGCTCGACGACGCCGACGAGCGGGCGCGGGTCGCCGCGCACGTGCGGGCCTGGTACGGCGCCTGGCACGAGCCGGACGCCATCGACGCGGCGCTGTGCCGCCTGCGCGACACCGGGTACCTGGTGACGGACTTCGACGGCTCGCGTCGCGCGCTCGCCCGGCTGAAGGACGCCACGAGCCAGCTCATCGGTCGCTTCAGCGGGTCGGCCCAGGACGCGACCCGCGAGGTGTTCGGCGACGGGCCGCTGACGCGGTACGTCGCGCGGTTGGTGGTGCCGGCCGAGACGGCGGACGAGATCCTCGCGCTCAAGGGTGTCGCCGTCGCGTACGTGATGGCGCCGCGCGAGGCCGAGCCCGTGTACGGCGCGCAGCGCGAGATGATCGCGGACCTCGTCGACGTCCTGACCGACCGCGGCCCGGACGCCCTGGAGGCGCCGTTCGTCGCGGACTGGCACGCGGCGGCCGACGGCGGCCCCCGGGGGGGGGGGGGGGGGGGCCACGGGGGGGGGCGGACCGCCCGGGGGGGCCCGGGGGGTAAAAAAAAAAAGACGAGGCCGCCAAAGTGCCAGTGTT
>NZ_JBHWYY010000102.1:0-12067 GCF_042728595.1 Isoptericola sp. NPDC060185
CGCACGGGCGGCCAGCCCGCGCGCCCCGGCCGTCGTACTGGGCACGATGGACGGTGCTGGGCACGAGCCACGGCACGACCGGTCGAGCGGACGACGCGCCGACCAGTGAGGACGAACAGGTGAGCGACAACACGGCCGGCCCCGCCCGCGGGACGCCGGCGATCGAGCTGCGCGGGGTGTCGAAGACGTTCGGCGACGGCGACCGCGCCGTGCACGCCGTGGACGACGTGTCACTCACCGTGCAGGCCGGCGAGATCTTCGGCGTCATCGGGTACTCCGGCGCGGGCAAGTCCACGCTGGTGCGCCTCGTCAACGCGCTCGAGACCGTCACCTCCGGGTCGGTGCTCGTCGAGGGCACCGACATCACCGCGCTCCCCGAGCGGAAGCTGCGGGGCGTCCGCGCCCGCATCGGCATGATCTTCCAGCAGTTCAACCTGCTGACCTCGCGCACCGTCGCGGGCAACGTCGCCTACCCGCTCAAGGTGGCGCGCTGGCCCAAGGAGGAGCGGGCGGCGCGCGTCGCCGAGCTGCTGGAGTTCGTCGGGCTCGCCGACAAGGCCAAGGCCTACCCGCGCCAGCTCTCCGGCGGCCAGAAGCAGCGCGTCGGCATCGCCCGCGCGCTCGCGACGTCGCCGACCATCCTCCTCGCCGACGAGTCCACGTCGGCGCTCGACCCCGAGACCACCCGCGACGTCCTCGCGCTGCTGCGCCGCGTCAACGCCGAGCTCGGCATCACCATCGTCGTCATCACGCACGAGATGGAGGTGGTGCGCTCCATCTGCCACCGCGTGGCCGTCATGGAGCACGGCAAGGTCGTGGAGGTGGGCGACGTCTACGACGTCTTCTCGGCCCCGCGCGCCGACGCCGCCCAGCGGTTCGTCGGGACCGCCATGCACGACCGCCCGTCGCCCGCGGCCCTCGCCCGCCTGCGCGAGCGCCACCCCGGCCGCCTCGTCACCGTCGGCGTCCGCGAGGGCGCGAGCACCGGCACCGACCTGTTTCGCCTGCTGCGCGAGCACGAGGTGGACGGCGCCGTCGTCTTCGGCGGCATCAGCGAGGTCGGGGAGCGGCCGTTCGGCTCGCTCACCGTCGAGCTCGTCGCCCCCGCCGACCGCCTCGCGGCCTTCCTCGCCGCGCTGCGCACGCAGGCCGACGTCGTCGACCTCGGCACCGCCGCGAACCCCGTCGACGACCCGCGCGCCGTCCGCGCCGACCGCGACCCGCAGGGCAAGCGCCCGGAACCCGGCGACGACCTCGGCGACCCGTACGCCGCCGCCCGTGACGACGTCCTTCGTGGCGGCAACCTGCGCAACTTCGGAGGCGCCTGATGAACAAGGACTGGTCCACCCTGTGGCCCCTCCTGTGGGAGGCGTTCGGCCAGACGCTGCAGATGGTGAGCATCGCGCTGCTCACCGGCGGCCTCGCCGGCCTGGCCCTGGGGCTCGCGCTCTACGTGACCCGGCCGGGCAACCTCATGGCCAACAAGGCGGTGTTCGGCGTCCTCAACGTGGTCGTCAACATCGTGCGGCCGATCCCGTTCATCATCTTCGTCACGCTGCTCGGGCCGGTGACGCTCCAGGTCGTGGGCACGACGCTGGGCACGGAGGCGTTCATCTTCCCGCTGTCGGTGATGACGGCGTTCGGCACGTCGCGCATCGTCGAGCAGAACCTGGTGGGGATCGACCCGGGCGTGGTCGAGGCCGCACGGGCGATGGGGGCGTCCTCCTGGCGGATCATCACCACGGTGCTGGTCCCGGAGGCGCTCGCGCCGCTGATACTCGGCTACACGTTCCTGTTCATCGCCGTGCTCGACATGTCCGCCATCGCCGGGCTCATCGGTGGTGGCGGCCTGGGTGACTTCGCGCTGCGGTACGGCTACCAGCGCTACAACTGGATGGTCGTGTTCGTCACCGTCGCCGTGATCATCGTCATCGTCCAGGTGGTGCAGTGGCTGGGGAACCTGCTGGCGCGCAAGGTGCTGCACCGCTGAGCAGCGGCCTCGTCGGTGTCGGCCGCGGCGTCTAGGGTTGGCCGGGTGACGACAGCCCTGTACCGCCGCTACCGGCCCGAGACGTTCGCCGAGGTGATCGGCCAGGAGCACGTCACCGCACCGCTCATGCAGGCCCTGCGCAGCGGGCGCGTCAACCACGCCTACCTCTTCTCCGGGCCCCGCGGCTGCGGCAAGACGACGTCGGCGCGCATCCTGGCGCGCACGCTGAACTGCGCGCGCAACACGCCGGAGAACCCGATCGACACGCCCTGCGGCGAGTGCCCGTCGTGCGTCGAGCTCGGGCGCGGCGGCCCGGGCTCGCTCGACGTCGTCGAGATCGACGCCGCGAGCCACGGCGGTGTCGACGACGCGCGCGACCTGCGCGAGCGCGCCACGTTCGCCCCCGCGCGCGACCGGTACAAGATCTTCATCATCGACGAGGCGCACATGGTCTCGTCCGCCGGCTTCAACGCCCTCCTCAAGATCGTCGAGGAGCCGCCCGAGCACGTGAAGTTCGTCTTCGCGACGACGGAGCCGGACAAGGTCATCGGCACCATCCGCTCGCGCACGCACCACTACCCGTTCCGGCTCGTGCCGCCGGACGTGCTGGGCCCCTACCTGGAGCAGCTCACCGCCGCCGAGGGTGTCGAGCTCGGCGGGGGAGTGGCGCCGCTCGTGACCCGCGCGGGCGGCGGGTCCGTGCGCGACAGCCTGTCCGTGCTCGACCAGCTCATCGCGGGCGCCACCGGCGGCGTCGTCGAGTACGACACCGCGGTCGGCCTGCTCGGGTTCACGCACGCGACCCTGCTCGACGACGTCGTCGACGCCCTCGCCGCGGGCGACGGCGCGTCGATCTTCCGCGTCGTCGACCAGGTGATCGCCACCGGCCACGAGCCGCGGCGCTTCGTGGAGGACGTACTGGAGCGGCTGCGCGACCTGATCGTCATCGCCGTCTCCGGCGACGCGGCGCAGGCGGTACTGCGCGGCCTCCCCGCCGACCAGCTCGAGCGCATGCGTGCGCAGGCCGGCCGCCTCGGCGTGTCCGAGCTGTCGCGCGCGGCCGACCTCGTCAACGTCGCGCTCACGGAGATGACGGGCGCCACGTCGCCCCGCCTGCATCTGGAGCTGCTGTGCGCGCGGCTGCTGCTGCCCGGCGCCGACGACGGCGCGGAGGGCCTCGCGGCCCGCATCGACCGCCTCGAGCGCGGAGTCATCGCCGCGGGCGGCACGCCCTCGCCCGTCGTTCCGCGCGGTGGTGGAGACGCCGCTCCGACGTCCGCGCCGCAGTCGTCGCCCGCGCCTCCGTCGTCCGTGGGCGGGGGAGGCGGACTGAGCGGCGCCGCCGCCGCACGGGCCGCCCTGCAGGCGAGCCGGCGCCCGGTCGCCGAGCCCGACGGCGCAGCCGAGCCCGAGCGCGCCCCCGAGCCCGTGGCGGTCGAGTCCGAGCCCGCGGTCGAGCGTGCGGCGGAGCCCGAGGTCGGGCGTGCGGCGGAACCCGAGCGCACGGTGGAGCCCGAGTCCGCGGCGGTCGAGCCCGGCGAGGACACCCCGCCCGTCGAGCCCGAGCTTGTGGAGACGGAGCCCGTCGACGCATCCTCCCCCGAGCCCGAGCCCGAGCCCGAGCCCGAGCCCGAGCCCGAGCCCGAGCCCGAGCCCGAGCCCGAGCCCGAGCCCGAGCCCGAGCCCGAGCCCGCGCCGTCCGCGCCCGCGAGCGACGTCACGACCGAGGTGGTCCGGCGGCGCTGGCGCGAGGTCCTGGGCGCGATCCAGAGCCCGCAGGCGGCCGCCTTCCTCGGCGCGAACGCCGAGGTGATCACCCTCGAGGGCGACGTGCTGCGCCTCGGGTTCGCGCCGGCCGTCGTCGGGCTGGCTCGCCGCGGACGTCCGGAGACCATCTCGGACGCCGTCTATCAGGCGCTCGGTGTCGCGGTGCGGGTCGAGATCGTCGAGAAGGAGGCCGGGCGGCGTCCCCGGGAGGCGGGCAGCTCCTCGGCCGCGTCCGACCCGGGCGGCGACGCTCCCGAGGATCCCGACGCCGCCGACCGGCCCGACGACGCCGCACCCGGCCAGCGGGTTCCGAGCGGTGGAGGCGGCGGGGCCGACGGCGGCGGACCGGGGGCCGGCTCCCGACCTTCTGCCACCACGTCCGTGGCGAGCGAGCCGCGACCGGACACCGCCGTCGCCGTCCTCGAGCCGCCCGCTCGTCGTCCGGCGCAGGACGACCCGCAGGGCTCCCGGCAGCCCAGGCCCCAGGCGAGTCGGAGCGCGTCGGTCGACGAGGCTGACGCGGCGTGGCTCGCCGGTGTCTCCCTGCGCGAGCCCCCGCCCGACGGTGAGCCCGAGCCGCCGCTCGACGAGCCCGTGGAGGCCACGGTCGCCCGGCCCGTCGTGTCGCCGCGACCCGAGCCCGAGGCGCCGCCGAGCGCGCCGGCCCCGAGCGCGCCGGCCCCGAGCGCGCCGGCCTCGACCGCGCCGGTCTCGAGTGCGACTCCGTCCGCCCCGGCGATGCCGCCCGCGCGCGAGACCCCACGGCAGGCCGCCGAGCGCCGCGTGCGCGAGGCACAGCAGGCCGAGGGCCGGTCGTCGTGGGCGCCGTCCCCCGGCGCGAGCATCGCCGACGACGAGCCGTCCGATGACGACCCCGACATCACCTCCACCGGCGTGGTCGGCGTGCAGCTGGTGGTCAAGATGCTCGACGGCAAGGTCATCGAGGAGATCGCGGAGCAGCCCTGACATGACCGACCCGCAGAGCGCCACCACCACGACGCTGCACATCGTCGCGGCCGTCATCGTGCGCGACGACGGCCGCGCCCTCCTGGTGCGCAAGCGCGGCACCAGCGCGTTCATGCAGGTGGGCGGCAAGATCGAGCCCGGCGAGGATCCGATGGCGGCACTCGTGCGAGAGTGCGCGGAGGAGATCGGCCTCGTCGTCGACCCGCGCGCCGTCCGACCGCTCGGGCGTCGTGCCGCCGTCGCCGCCAACGAGCCCGACCACGTGGTGGACGCGCACGTCTTCGAGGTCGCGCTCCCCGCGGGCTTCGTGGTCGAGACGCGCGCGGAGCTCGAGGAGCACGCCTGGGTCGACCCCGCCGCACCCGTGGCCGGGCACCCGCTGGCGCCGCTGTCGACCGACCTCATGGCCGACGTCGCCACCCGACGATGACGAGCCGACGATGACGAGCCACGATGACGAGCCACGATGACGAGCCGACGTTGACCGGCCCCGTGGACGGCCCGGCGTCGTCCCCGCGCCGGGGCGCGATCCACCACGTCGAGCTGTGGGTGCCGGACCTCGCCCGCGCCGAGCGCTCGTGGGGCTGGCTGCTCGGCGAGCTCGGCTACCGCCCGCACCAGTCGTGGGAGCACGGTCGGTCGTGGCTGCTGGGCGACGCGTACGTCGTCGTCGAGCAGAGCCCGGCCCTCGCCGCGGCCGACCACGACCGCCTCCGCCCGGGCCTCAACCACCTGGCGTTCCACGCCGGCACGGCGGCGCAGCTCGACGCCCTCGTCGACGCCGCGCCCGCGCACGGCTGGGCGCTGCTGTTCGGCGACCGCCACCCGTTCGCCGGCGGGCCCGACCACCGCGCCGCGTACCTCGAGGACGCGGACGGCTTCGAGGTGGAGCTCGTCGCGGGCTGACCTGCCCGGGACGAACTACCTCGCCCGATCTCGGACTACCTCGCGGGGATGTGAACTACCTCGCGGGAAACTGGACTACTTCGCCGGAAACTGGACTACCCCGGCAGGGTGCGGAGGCCGTCCAGCCAGCCGGCGAGGTTGGCGACCGAGTCGGGCATGAACGGCACCTCGTCGAGCATCCGGAGCAGCCGGGCGGGCGCCACCCACGCACCCCAGGCGACCTCCTCGGGCTGCCAGGTCACGGGGCCGTCGTAGGTGCACTCGTAGAGGAACTCGCGCATCCGGGTGTGCTCGTCGGCGTAGTCGGCGACCCCGAGGGACCGCAGCTCCACGCCCGCGACGCCCAGCTCCTCGGCCAGCTCCCGGCGGGCGGAGTCCCGCGGGTCCTCCCCGGCGCGCAGCACGCCTCCCGCACAGAAGTCGTACCGGCCGGGGTACAGGTCCTTGGTGTCGGTGCGGCGGTGCACGTAGACGTCGCCGGCCGGGTTGCGCACCACCACCGCCGTGGCGGCGTGCCGCAGGTTCTCGGCGCGCATCCGGGAGCGCGGAGCGACACCGCAGGGGCGGCCCGCGTCGTCGTACAGGTCCACGAGCTCGTCCTCGACAGGGGGCATGCGGGTCATCCTTCCCGATGGCGCGGCTCACGGCGGCACGTCGGGCGCATGGCGGCAGTTCGAGCTGCCGCGCCGAACCCGAGCTGCCGCGCCGACCGCGTCGCCTGAGCGTGGGCGGCGGCACGTAGGCTGGACCCTCGTGTACGAGGGCGCAGTCCAGGACCTGATCGACGAGCTCGGCCGCCTCCCCGGCGTCGGGCCCAAGAGCGCGCAGCGCATCGCGTTCCACCTGCTCGCGGCCGACACCGCCGACGTGCGCCGCCTCGCGGACGCGCTCATCGAGGTGAAGGCGCGCGTGCAGTTCTGCGAGACGTGCGGCAACGTCGCGGAGTCGGAGCGGTGCCGCATCTGCGCCGACCCGCGCCGCAGCGACGACGTGATCTGCGTCGTCGAGGAGCCCAAGGACGTGGTCGCCATCGAGCGCACCCGCGAGTTCCGCGGGCGGTACCACGTGCTCGGCGGGGCCATCAACCCGATCGAGAACGTCGGCCCCGACGACCTGCGCATCAGCCAGCTCATGACGCGCCTGGCCGACGGCACGGTCACCGAGGTCATCCTCGCCACGGACCCGAACATCGAGGGCGAGGCCACGGCCACGTACCTGTCCCGGCTCATCGCGCCGATGGGCGTCACGGTCTCCCGTCTGGCCAGCGGGCTGCCCGTCGGGGGAGACTTGGAGTACGCGGACGAGGTGACCCTCGGGCGCGCGTTCGAGGGCCGGCGGGTCGTCGGCGGCTGACCAGCCGCGCCGCCCGCAGCGGGCACCGACCGGCACGACCGACGCCGTCGACCACGGCGGAGAGGGGGCAGGACCGTGGGGGAGATCGATCCGGGCTCGGAGTTCCGGGACGTCGCCGAGCAGATGTCCGCGCAGGCGCGCGTGTTCCTGTCCACGACCACGCAGGTGGCGTCGGGCGCGGCGCCGGGCGCCGAGCTCTCCCTGTTGATCCTCGCGACGTCCGACCTGCTCGCCGCCGGCGCGCGGCTGGCGGCGATCGTCGACGTCGTCCCCGCCGAGCGGTGGGAGCCCGACGCGGGCCCCGAGACCGACGTCGACCCGCTGCGCGACGCGCTCGCCCAGATGTTCGACGGCTTCGACGACTACGTCGAGGTGTCCGACCCGGCGCTGAGCGCCGACGTCGCGCCCGCCACGCTGTCGGGCGACCTGGCGTGCGTCGCCGAGGAGATCGCCAAGGGCCTGCAGCACTTCGACGACGGGCACGAGCTCGAGGGCCTGTGGTGGTGGCAGTTCAGCTACCTGTCGTCGTGGGGGGAGCGGGCGTCGTCGGCGCTGCGCGTGCTGCAGGGGGTGCTCGCGCACCTGCGGCTCGACGTCGCGGACGACGTCGCCGCCGAGGCCGAGTACGACGCGCTGCACTCCTGACCGTCGCTGAGCACCCCCGAGCGTCCCTGAGCGCGCGGGCCGCGGCGTGCGAGGATTCCCCGCGTGCCCGACCTCGACACCCTCACCATCGTGCTGCTCGTCCTCGCCGGGCTCACCGCCGGCTGGGTCGACGCCGTGGTGGGCGGCGGCGGCCTGATCCAGCTCCCGGCGCTGCTGCTGGTGCCGGGCATCTCGCCGGTGCAGGCGCTGGCCACCAACAAGCTCGGCTCGATCATGGGCACGTCCACCAGCGCGATCACGTACTACCGGCGCGTGGGCCCGGACCTCACGACGGCGGGCCCTATGGCGCTCGCGGCGCTGGCCGGGGCGTTCGGCGGGGCGGCGCTCGCGAGCCGCATCCCGGCCGAGCTGTTCAAGCCGATCATCCTCGTCGTGCTGATCGGCGTCGCCACCTACACGGTGCTGAAGCCGAAGCTCGGCGCCCACGACAACCTGCGGTGGGAGGGCAACCGGCACCGCTGGACGGCGGCCGGCATCGGGCTGGTCATCGGCGCGTACGACGGGCTGCTCGGCCCCGGCACCGGCACCTTCCTCGTCATCGCGCTGGTGAGCGTGCTGGGCTACGCCTTCCTGCCGGCGACCGCGTTGGCCAAGATCGTCAACTTCGCCACCAACCTCGGCGCGCTGCTGTTCTTCGTGCCGCACGGCGCCGTGCTGTGGGGGCTGGGGCTGATGATCGGCGCCGCCAACCTCGTGGGTGGCTACGTCGGGGCGCGGATGGCCGTGGCGAAGGGCAGCGCGTTCGTCCGCGTCGTGTTCGTTGTCGTGGTGGGCGCGCTCATCGTCAAGCTCGGGTACGACGTCGTCCACGAGTGGACGGCCTGAGGTCGTACGCCGCGGGGCCCGACGGCCCGGTCACGCGTCGAGGGCGTCGACGATCCCGTCGAGGTCCTCGAGCAGGGCGGCCAGCCGCTTCCCCGGGATGCCCGCGACCATGCGGGCCTCGACGGCGTACACGGACGCCTGGGCGGACCGCAGCCGGCGCTCGCCCGCGTCGGTGAGGCGCACCGGGCGGGCCCGGCCGTGGTCGACGACGTCGGGGCGCGTCGTCAGGCCGGCCTCCTGGAGCCCGCGGAGGAGGACGTTCATCGACTGCCGTGTGACGAACGTGGCGCGGGCGAGCTCGGCGTTGGACAGCCCTGGGCGCAGCGCGAGGACCTCGAGGCACGAGTACTGGGGCACGGTGAGGCCGTGCTCGCGGAGCGCCGCGTCGAGGGCGCCGCGCAGCGCGGAGTGCGCCCGCTTGAGGCGGTAGCCGACGTGCTCGGTGACGTCCGAGGCGGGGTGCGGGGGGACCGGCGTCGAGGTCATGTCAACATATTGACACATTGCCGCGCCGGCCGTAACGTCGAAGGTGTCAGCATCCTGACATCGGTGCTGAGAACTCAGGCGACCCGAGATCGACGGAGGAACACCATGTCCACGAACACCCCTACCGTGACCGGCCTCGACTTCCTGGCGCTGCAGGTCCGCGACGTCGCCGCGGCAGCCGCCTTCCTCGAGGAACACCTCGGGCTGCGCCGCACCCCGGCGGCCCCGCCCGGCGCCGTCGTCTTCGCCACCGAGCCCGTCCCGATCGCGGTCCGCGAGCCGCTGCCCGGCACCGACCTCGACGCCGGCCGACCTGGCCTCGGCGTCGCGCTCTGGTTCGCCACGTCCGACGCCTCCGCGCTGCGCGACCGTCTCCTCGCCGCCGGCGTCGAGGTGCTCACCCCCGTCGCCGACACGCCGTTCGGCCCGACGTTCTCCTTCGTCGGGCCCGAGGGGTACGTGCTCACCGCGCACGGCGCGTGAGGTGTTCACGACATGGACCACGCCTTCGGTACGACGCGGCGACCACGTAGCATCGACGGGCAAGCACAAGCCCCGGCGGACCGTTGAGAGAGACGGAGGCCGGCCAGCAGAAGGTTGTGACATGGCACTAGTCGTGCAGAAATACGGCGGCTCGTCCGTCTCCGACGCCCACAGCATCAAGCGCGTGGCGAAGCGGATCGCGGCGACCAAGCGAGCGGGGAACGACGTCGTCGTCGTGGTGAGCGCCATGGGCGACACCACGGACGAGCTCCTCGACCTCGCCGGGCAGATCACCCCGCTGCCCCCGCAGCGCGAGCTCGACATCCTCCTCACCTCGGGTGAGCGCATCTCGATGTCCCTGCTCGCGATGGCGATCACGAACCTCGGGGTGAAGGCGAAGTCCTTCACCGGCCAGCAGGCCGGCCTCATCACCGACGCCGTCCACGGGCGTGCCCGGCTCGTCGACGTCGTCCCGCACCGCGTGCGCGAGACGGTGGAGCGCGGGCAGGTCGCGATCGTCGCGGGCTTCCAGGGCGTGAGCTCGACGAACGACGTGACGACGCTCGGCCGCGGCGGCTCGGACACGACGGCGGTCGCCCTCGCGGCGGGCCTCGACGCCGACGTCTGCGAGATCTACACCGACGTGGACGGCGTGTTCACGGCCGACCCGCGCATCGTCCCGGCCGCGCGGAAGATCGACCGCGTCACCTACGAGGAGATGCTCGAGCTCGCCGCGTCGGGCGCGAAGGTCCTGGCCCTGCGCGCGGTGGAGTACGCGCGCCGCTACGACGTGCCCGTGCACGTGCGCAGCTCGTTCAGCAACACCACCGGCACCCTCGTCACCGGCACGTACGGCGACGCGATCGACCCGAACGCCCCCCAGGGCGACCAGCAGGAGGCAGTGATGGAAGCCCCGATCATCTCCGGCGTCGCGCACGACCGCAGCGAGGCCAAGATCACCGTCGTCGGCGTGCCGGACAAGCCCGGCACCGCCGCGCGCATCTTCGAGGTGGTGGCCGGCGCGGGCGCGAACATCGACATGATCGTGCAGAACGTCTCGGCGGCCCACACCGGCCTCACGGACATCTCGTTCACGCTTCCGCACGCGGACAGCCCCTCCACGCTGGCCGCGCTCAACGCGCTCCAGGAGGAGATCGGGTTCGCGTCGCTGCAGTACGACGACCAGATCGGCAAGCTGTCGCTGGTCGGCGCGGGCATGAAGTCGCACCCGGGCGTCTCGGCGCGGCTGTTCGGCGCGCTGCGCGACGCCGGCATCAACATCGAGATGATCTCGACCTCGGAGATCCGCATCTCGGTGGTGACCCGCGAGGATGCCCTGGACGACGCCGTGCGCGCCATCCACTCGGCGTTCGACCTGGACTCCGCCGACGGCGAGGCCGTCGTCTACGCCGGCTCGGGGCGGTGACGCGCTGATGGCACAGATCAACTCCTCCGGGGTCAACGTCGCGATCGTCGGCGCCACCGGCCAGGTGGGCGGCGTGCTGCGCCGCCTGCTCGCGGAGCGCGCCTTCCCGGTCAAGGAGCTGCGGTTCTTCGCCTCGGCGCGGTCGGCCGGCAGCACCTTGTCGTTCGAGGGCGTGGACGTCGTCGTCGAGGACGTCGCGGCCACGGCCACCGACGACCTCGCGGACGTCGACGTCGCGATCTTCTCGGCCGGTGGCGGCACGTCGCGCGAGCACGCGCCCCGGTTCGCCGAGGCGGGCGCCGTCGTCATCGACAACTCGTCCGCGTGGCGACTCGACCCCGAGGTGCCGCTGGTGGTCTCCGAGGTGAACCCGGAGGCGATCGGCGACGCCGTGAAGGGCATCGTCGCCAACCCGAACTGCACCACGATGGCCGCGATGCCCGTGCTCAAGCCGCTGGCCGACGAGGCCGGGCTGGAGCGGCTGCGCGTCGCGACCTACCAGGCGGTGTCGGGCTCGGGCGTCGGCGGGGTCAAGGAGCTCGCCGACCAGGCGCGCGCGGCCGTCGCCGGAGACCTCGAGGGCCTCGCACACTCGGGCGCCGCCGTGACGTTCCCGGAGCCTGAGAAGTACGTCGCGCCCATCGCGTTCGACGTGCTCCCGCTGGCGGGCAACCTCGTGGACGACGGCTCGGGCGAGACCGACGAGGAGCAGAAGCTCCGCAACGAGTCCCGCAAGATCCTCGGCCTGCCCGACCTCGCCGTGGCCGGCACCTGCGTCCGCGTCCCGGTGTTCTCCGGGCACTCGCTGGCGATCCACGCCGAGTTCGGCGCCGCGATCACCCCCGAGCGGGCGCGCGAGCTGCTGGGCGGCGCGCCGGGTGTGGAGCTCGCGGACGTCCCGACGCCGCTGCAGGCTGCGGGCGCCGACCCGTCGTTCGTCGGCCGCATCCGCACCGACCAGTCCGTGCCCGGGGGCCGCGGCCTCGTGCTGTTCGTGTCCAACGACAACCTGCGCAAGGGCGCGGCGCTCAACGCCGTGCAGATCGCGGAGATCGTCGCGGCGGACCTGGCCGAGCTCGCCGCGCTCGACGACGTCGACGCCGCGGAGGCCGAGACCGCCTGATCCCGGGGCGAAGACGACCCGACCCGCTCGACGCCGAACAGGCGGTTGCGCACGTTCTGGAGGCTCAGAACGTGCG
>NZ_JBHWYY010000103.1:0-11897 GCF_042728595.1 Isoptericola sp. NPDC060185
TCGTGGGCTGTTTTATGTGAAATTGTCACAGTTCGTGGCCGTGTTTAACGTCTAATCTGGGCCACGATCACACCCACAACGCGTTGGTCGGTCAGCCGGCGAGCACGGCCCCCATCGCGCGGGCCAGGTACCACGGGTCGACGACGGCGGTGAGCTCGCGCGCGGAGTGCATCGACAGGATGGCGGCGCCGACGTCGACCACGCGGATGCCGAGGCGGGTCGCCGTGATCGGGCCCGTCGTGGAGCCGCAGGGCACGACGTTGTTGGAGACGAACTCCTGGCTCGGCACCCCGGCCGCCGCGCACGCCTCCTGCCAGCGGGCGGCGCCGTGGGCGTCCGTCGCGTAGCGCTGGTTGGCGTTGATCTTGAGGATCGGGCCGCCGCCGGCGTGCGGGTGGTTGACCGGGTCGTGCCGCTCCGGGTAGTTCGGGTGCACGGCGTGCCCGACGTCCGACGACACGCACAGCGACGCGGCGAAGGCGCGCGCTCGCTCGTCCTCGGAGGCGCCGAGGCCGGCGCACACGCGGCGCAGCACGTCCTCGAGGAACGGCCCTGCGGCGCCCGAGCGCGAGGCCGAGCCGATCTCCTCGTGGTCGAAGGCGGCGACGACGCCGATGCCGGCGAGGTCCTCCGGAGCGACGGCGAGCAGCGCCGTGATCGCGGCGTGCGTCGAGAGCTGGTTGTCCAGGCGGGGCGAGGCCCACAGGGCCGCGCCGATGCCGAACGCGCGCGCCGGCTGCGTCTCCGCGAGCACGATGTCGTAGCCGAGCACGTCCGCGGCGTCGACGCCGTCGCCCGCCGCCACGGCGAGCTCGGCCAGCACGTCGGCCTGCGACACGTCGCCCAGGCCGACGACGGGCTGCGTGTGCCGCTGCTTGTCGAGGGTCAGCCCGTCGTTCGCGGAGCGGTCCAGGTGGATGGCGAGCTGCGGGATGCGCGCGATCGGGCCGGTGCGCACCAGGTGCTCGACCGTGCCGCCCGAGCCGTCGGCGGTGACGAGGCGCCCGGCGAGCTCGACCTCGCGGTCCAGCCACGAGTTCAGCAGCGGGCCGCCGTAGACCTCGACGCCGGCCTGCACCCAGCCGTCGCGCCCGGTGGTGGGCTTCGGCTTGAGCTTGAACCCCGTCGAGTCCGTGTGCGTGCCGAGGATGGTGAACGGCGTCGTCGGGCCCGCCGTGGGCGGCAGCGCGAAGGCGATCGCCGAGCCGTCGCGGACGACGACGTACCGGCCGCCCGGGGCCACGTCCCAGGCGGCGGTCTCGTCGAGCCGGACGTACCCGGCCGCCTCCGCGCGGCGCGCCACCTCCTCGGCGGCGTGGAACGACGACGGCGAGGCGGCGACGAAGGCGCCGAGGTCCTCGGTGTGGGCGCGGGCAGCTGCGGGAACGACGTCGGGCATGACCGTCATCCTCCCACGCGCGCTGCGGCCGAGGGCCGACCAGGCGGTTGCCACCGCTATGGCGCCTCGCGCCGCCCGAGAGCGGTGGCAACCGCCTGGTCGGCGGGGCGGGTCAGTCGCGCGGGGGGCCCAGGTAGCCGTCGACGAACTGCGCCCAACGGCCCTCGGAGTCGACCGTGAGGCGCCAGCCCTCGTACTCCGGCCCTCCGTCGGCCGCCTGCCAGTCCGCGGACTCCTGCGCCGTGAGGGCGCCGGCGTCGACCGCGTCCTGCCAGTCCGGTGCCGCCGCCTGGCAGGGCGGGGCCATGCGGGGCCAGGAGTAGAGGTGCAGGGCGCCCCCGAGGCCGTGGACCTCCCCGTTGCACGGCTGCGTCGCCGACAGCAGCCGCGCGAGGATCGCGTAGACGTCCTCGTCCTGCTCGGCGGCCGGCAGCTCGAGCAGCTCGCGGGGCGACTGCCCGCCCCAGTTCTCGTCCACCCGGTCCGCCGCCTCCGCGAGGGCGATGAGGGTCTCGTCGTCGCAGGCCAGCGCCGCCGTGAACATCGCGGCGACGGTGGTACGCGCCGGCTCGGCAAGGTCGGCCAGGTCCGGGTCCGGCAGGTCGAGGCCCGCCGCGGAGCACCCTGCGTCGCCCGACCCGCCCGACCCGCCCGACTTCCCGGAGCCCGAGGCCGCGTTCCGCGCGCCGCCCTCGCCCGTGGCGTCGACCTCCACGGCGACGGGGGCGCTGACGACCAGCTCGGCCGCGGTGAACCCCGGGTCCCAGAGCTGCACGAACGCGCGCACCTGGTACTCCCCGGCCGGGAGTTCGGTCTCGTAGGTGTCCGGCGCCGAGCCGTCGTCCGCGTGCACCGGCGCGCAGGACATCAGCGACGAGTCCTCGGCGGTGCGCTCGGCGGGCGCGTCGCCCACCTGGTCCATCCCCGCCTCGGTGACGTTCACTCCGACGTCCACCACCCGGCCGCCCTGCGTCCACAGCAACGTCGGGAGGCTCACGCGGTGCCCGGCGTCGGCGGCGCCGACGCCGTCGAGGCGCGTCGGCACGCGCCAGGTCTGCACGGTCTCGGTGCCGTCGGCGCTCGTGTCGTCGTCGAGGGTCGGGACGCCGAGGAGGTCCAGGCGCTGACCGTCCGCGTTCGCGGACAGGTCGTCGGCCGGCATCCCGCACGTCAGGTTCACGCCCTCGAGCCACGACGGGCGGTAGCCGTCCTCGACGAGCCCGACGGCGGCGTCGTCGGCCCGGGCGTCGTCGGGCCGGGCCTCGTCCGACGGGGAGCCGGACGGAGACGGTGTCGTCGTCGGGCTCGTCGCGGGCCCGGGCAGGGGCTGCGGCGCGTCCGGCAGCAGGGCCGCCCCGCCGAGCACCAGGGCGGCGGCCACGCCCAGCGTGCTCGCGCCGATCCCGGCCTGCTTCACGGTGCGGCGGCGCCGCACCCGCCGGCGCACGTCACCGAGGGCGGCGTCGAGCGCCGACGCCTGGGCGCCGGCCCCGGCGAGCGCGTCCAGACCGCGGCGCAGCGCCTCGTCGGTGCGGCCGTCCGCCCAGTCGTCCCGCGCGTGGTTGCTGGTCATCGCCCGGCCCTCCGCCCCGTCGTCGTCCCCGTCGTTGTCCCCGTCGTCGTCCCCGTCAGCCCCGTGAGCGCGGCCCCGCCGTCGCCGTCGACCCGCAGCACGTCGCGCAGGGTCGCCGTCGCGTCGAACAGGTAGCGCTTGACCGTGCCCTGCGCCAGGCCGAGGGTCTCGGCCACCTGCGGCACCGTGAGGTCCTCGAGGTAGCGCAGGACGACGCACGCGCGCTCGCGCGGCGTCAGCCGCCCGAGCGCGGCCGCGACGTCGGCCCGCGCCGTCGCGCCCGAGGCCGCGCCGCGGACCCGGTCGTCCGTCGCCACGAGGTGGCGGGCCGACGTCCAGCGTTTGCGGCGCCGGTGCTCGTCGAGGAAGAGGGTGAGGATCGCGCGGCGCACGTACGCCTCGCTCGTCCCGCCCCCGTCCAGCGCGTGCACCCCGGGCCGGTCGGCGGCGCCGCGGCGCAGCCGGGCGAACACCTTGACCAGTGCGTCCTGCACCAGGTCCTCCGCGAGCCGCTGGTCCCCGCACAGCACGTACGCGTAGCCCACCAGGGCCCGCCCTCGTGTCCGTGCGAGCTCCGCGAGCTCGTCCTCCCAGCGGCTCATGGTCCCCTCCCGTGCCGTCCTCACCCACCTGGACGGTCGGGGGACGCGAACCGTTGGGTCAGGATGTCACGGTGGTTCGTGACGGCCGTCACATGTGGGTAGACTCCCCGCATCCCGCCGTCAACGGCGACGGCGGGACCTTACCGACGGACGGTCACCGCCGCCCCCGCCGGGCCGAGGAAGCACGTCAAGGAGGACGGATGCTCACGTTCGGATCCAGCAGCATCACGATCGTCGCCGTGATCGGGGTGATCGGACTGGCCGCCCTGGTCTGCGCGGCGGCCCTGCGCAGACAGGTGCTCGCCGCCCCCGAGGGGACGTCTGGCATGCAGGAGATCGGGCGCGCCGTCCAGGAGGGCGCCTCCGCCTACCTCAACCGCCAGTTCCGGACGCTCGCGCTGTTCGCCGTCGTGGTGTTCGCCCTCCTGTTCCTCCTGCCGGGCGACGGCGGGGTCCGGCTGGGGCGGTCGATCGCGTTCCTCGTGGGGGCCGGGTTCTCCGCCGCCATCGGCTACCTCGGCATGTGGCTCGCCGTGCGCGCCAACGTGCGGGTCGCCGCCGCGGCGACGCGCACGGACGGGCGTGCCGACGGCGCGCGGATCGCGTTCCGCACCGGTGGCGTCGTGGGCATGTCCGTCGTGGGTCTCGGCCTCGTGGGAGCCGCGCTCGTCGTCCTCGTGTACCGCACCGACGCGCCGGCCGTGCTCGAGGGCTTCGGCTTCGGCGCCGCGCTGCTCGCCATGTTCATGCGCGTGGGCGGCGGCATCTTCACCAAGGCGGCCGACGTCGGCGCCGACCTCGTCGGCAAGGTCGAGCAGGGCATCCCCGAGGACGACCCCCGCAACGCCGCCACCATCGCCGACAACGTGGGCGACAACGTCGGCGACTGCGCGGGCATGGCCGCCGACCTCTTCGAGTCGTACGCGGTGACGCTGGTCGCCGCGCTCATCCTCGGCAAGGCGGTGATGGGCGAGCAGGGCCTCGTGTTCCCCCTGATCGTCACCGCGATCGGCGCGTTCGTCGCCCTGCTGGGCGTGCTCGTCACCCGCGTCCGCGGCAGCGAGAACGGCCTCGCCGCGATCAACCGCGGCTTCTACATCTCCGCCGTCATCGGCGCCGTGCTGGCCGCCGTCGCCGCGTTCGCCTACCTGCCGTCGTCCTTCGCCGGGCTCACCGGCACCGCGGACCTCGGCGACGTCACCGCCGACCCGCGGGTCGTCGCCTCGCTGGCCGTCGCCATCGGCGTCGTCCTCGCCGGCGTGATCCTGTGGATCACCGGGTACTTCACCGGCACGACGTCGAAGCCGACGCTGCACGTCGCGGCCACGTCGCGCACCGGCGCGGCCACCGTCGTGCTGTCCGGCATCGGGGTCGGCTTCGAGTCCGCCGTCTACACCGCCGGCGTGATCGCGGCCGCGATCTGCGGCGTCTTCCTGCTCGCCGGCGGGTCGATCTGGCTCTCGCTCTTCCTCGTCGCGCTCGCCGGCTGCGGCCTGCTGACCACGGTGGGCGTCATCGTCGCGATGGACACCTTCGGCCCCGTCAGCGACAACGCGCAGGGCATCGCCGAGATGTCGGGCGACGTCGACGAGGAGGCGGCGCAGATCCTCACGGACCTGGACGCCGTCGGGAACACCACCAAGGCCATCACGAAGGGCATCGCGATCGCGACGGCCGTCCTCGCCGCGACGGCGCTGTTCGGCTCGTACGCGGACGCCGTGGAGCAGGCGGTCGCCGACGTGGGCGACGTCGGGGGCGGGCTCGTCGCGTCCATGCTGAACTACGAGATCATCTCGCCCGTCACGCTCGTCGGGGTCATCCTCGGCGCCGCCACCGTGTTCCTGTTCTCCGGGCTCGCGATCGACGCCGTGACCCGCGCTGCCGGGGCGATCGTGTTCGAGGTGCGCCGCCAGTTCCGCGAGCACCCCGGGATCATGACCTACGAGGAGCGGCCCGAGTACGGCCGCGTCGTCGACATCTGCACCCGCGACTCGCTGCGCGAGCTCGCCACCCCCGGCCTGCTGGCCGCGTTCGCGCCCATCGCCGTCGGCTTCGGCCTCGGCGTCGGGCCGCTGGCAGGCTTCCTTGCCGGCGCCATCGGCGCAGGCGTGCTGATGGCCGTCTTCCTCGCGAACTCGGGCGGCGCGTGGGACAACGCGAAGAAGATCGTGGAGGACGGCGCGTTCGGCGGCAAGGGCTCCGAGGCGCACGCCGCGACCGTCATCGGCGACACCGTCGGCGACCCGTTCAAGGACACCGCCGGCCCCGCGATCAACCCGCTCATCAAGGTGATGAACCTGGTGTCCGTGCTCATCGCGCCCGCCGTGGTCATGCTGAGCGTGCCGGAGGACGCGAACTCCGCGGTGCGCATCGTCATCGCCCTGGCCGCCGCGGCCGTCGCCTTCGGCGCGGTCATCATGTCCCGGCTGCGCGCGGCCCGCGTCGACCGCGAGCAGGCCGACGAGGCGGCGAGCGTCCCCGCGAGGTAAGTCCTCGATCTGTCCCGGCCGACGCGGTCCGGGGTCTCTCGTCGCGAGGCGCGCCATCCGGCCGCTCGTTCCTCGCGGCCTCCCGCCAGGGCCGACCAGCCTCGCGACGAGAGACCCCGGACCGCGTCGTCGTGCGTCGTCGTGCGGTGGCTACTGGCCGGTGCGGCCGTCGATGCACTCCCGCAGCAGGTCGGCGTGCCCGGCGTGGCGGGCGTACTCCTCGACGAGGTGCTCGAGGACGTCCCGCACCGGGAGCTGCTCGCCCTCGCGTTCCACGGTGCGGCCCATGTCGGCGTCGGTCTGCGTCGCGAGCCAGGCGTCGGCGGCCTCGGTCTCGCGGCGCCACGTGGCCCACGCCTCCTCGACGACCGCCGGGTCGGCGACGGCGCCGTCGAAGTCCGCGTCGGGGGCGTCGGGGCTCGTGTACAGCGGGGCCAGGTCGGGCTGCCCCTGGAGCCGGCGGCGGAACCAGGTGTGCTCCACCTTCGCCAGGTGCCGCACCAGGCCGAGCAAGGAGAGGGTGGACGGCGGCACCGCGCGGCGGGCGAGCTGCTCGGCGTCGAGCCCCGAGCACTTCATCTCCAGCGTGGCGCGGTAGGCCTTGAGGTAGAACCAGTGGGTCTGCAGCTCGCCCTCCGGGTTCGCCCACTGCTCGCGGGGGTCGTCCTGGGGGTCCACCCACATGTCGGGGAACTGTCGCTGCGTGGCGTCGGTCATGCGCACATCCGACCGTCGGGCCCGCCCGCGCCGCAACCGGATTTGCCGGCGCGTCGCCCTCAGGCGACCGGCGCGGGCCGGCGGCGCAGCACCACGCCCACCACCGTGGAGACGACGGCCACCGCGGCGCCGACGCCGCACGCCCACCACAGCTGGGTGCGCAGCGGCACCAGGAGCGCGTCGACGGTGTCGTCAAGCACCTGCCGGCCCGACGAGCCGACGTCCAGCCGGGCGAAGGCCGCCTGCACCGTCTCGGGCAGGAGCAGCAGGAGCACCAGCATGGCCGCGGCGACCAGGCCGCCCGTGACCGCCGCCGTGCGCACGCGCCGGCCCGGCCGGGCGACGAGCGCGGCCAGGACGGCGAGGAGCACGGTCACCGGCAGGGTCCACGGCGCCCAGCGGTCCACCAGCGCGACCGCCTGCTGCGCCGTGGCCAGGTCGTGCGAGGCGTACAGGACGACGTCCGCGCCGGTCGTCGCGAAGCCCTCGGGGACGGGCAGCCCGCGGTCGCGCAGCGCCTGCCCGACCGACTCCAGGAACGGGTCGAGCGGCAGCGTCACCACGCCGTCGGCGGCGTCGACCACGTCGCTCTCGTCGCGCAGCACGGCCACGGTCGAGGCGTGCCCCTGCCGGGTGGCCTCCTCCCATGCGGGCGGGAAGGCGTCGGAGCGGACGAACACGTCGGCCACCTCGCCGATCACGGGCCGCAGGGCCCCGGCCAGCGCGCCCGAGTCGATCTGCCCCACGACGGTGCCCGTCAACGCCTCGGCGACGGCGTCCTGCGTGGTGATCTCGTCGGCCAGCGGCGCGGTGGCGGCCACGTAGGCGTCCGTGTCCAGCAGCGTGCCCTCGACGTACCGCACCGGCACCGTGACCACGGCCGCCAGGACGGCCAGCGCGACCAGGACGCCGCTGAGGAAGCTCCGCATGAGGGCACGCTACGCGGCCCCGCGGGCGGGTCACTACATCATCACTGTCAGAGGCCGGTGCGGCCGTCGATGCACTCGCGCAGCAGGTCCACGTGGCCCATGTGGCGGGCGTACTCCTCGAGCACGTGCAGCAGCACGTCGCGCGCCTCGACGGTGCCGCCGTCGTACGGGACCTCGCGGCCCATGTCCTCGCCGGCGAACCAGTCGTCGGCGGCCTCGACGGCGCGGTGCCAGGCGTCCCACGCCTCGTCCACGCACGCCGGGTCGGGCAGGGCGCCGTCGAAGTCGACGTCGGGGTAGCCGGGGAGCTCGAACGGCCCCCGGTCGGTGCTGCCCTGCAGCACCCGACGGAACCAGTGGTGCTCGACGTTCGCGAGGTGGCGGACCAGCCCCAGCAGCGACAGCGACGACGGCGGGACGGAGCGGCGCGCGAGCTGGCCGGCGTCGAGGCCCTCGCACTTCATGACCAGCGTCATCCGGTACCGGCAGAGGTACTCCCAGAGGGTCTCCTTCTCGCCGACCGGGTCGACGCCCGTCGCGCGCGGGTCGTTCTCAGGATGCACCCACAGGCCGGGCGTGGTAGAGGTCACGCGCGTAATCTGGCCGAACACCGGCCCCCGGTCAAGCGGCCCCCTCCCACCTGCGGCGACGTTCCGCGGGCGCGGGCGCTGGCGGTAGCCTTCGCGACCATGAGGGGCAGCAGGACACGAGCTCGCGGGCGGTCGCGCGGGCCGTCGCGTGCCGCGTCCCGGCTCTTGCCGCACGCCCTGTCGCGACCCGTGCGGGGAGCCTGGCGCCGGCGGTCGTCGCTCGTGGCGTCCGGGGCGCTGGCGCTGATGACCGGGATCGGTGCGGGGTTCGCGTCGGGCCTCCTGCCCGGGGCCGCGGACGACGCCGCGCTGCCCGACGGGCCGGCGGACGAGTGCGCGGTGGTGCAGGCGGCGTGGTCGCAGTCCGCGAGCCTGCAGGTGGGGATGAGGGTGGACGACCCGGCGTCGCTGCGGCACGGGTTCGTCGGCGCGCGGGACGCGCTCGCCGGGGTGCGGCCGCCCGACGCCGTCCTGGCGGACTGGCGGACCGTCACGGACTACGTCGGCACGGTCGCCGACACGGTGGAGGCTGCGGACGAGGCCGACGTCGCGGCGGCGGTGGCGTCGGCCATCGCAGAGCTGGACACGACCGCGATGACGCAGGCCTCGAACCGGGTCACGACGTTCCTCAAGGACGGCTGCGGCACCACCCCGCCGCCCGACGACGCCGGCTGACGGCGCCGGCTGGGGGCGGGCGCGCGTCGCGGGGGATTTCCACGCGCGCGGGCGGTGGTTCACGATAGGGGGATGCGCCGCGCCCGCCTCGTGCCCCGTCAGCTCCCGTTCGTCGTCGTGGGGATGCTCGTCACAGGGGCCACGCTCGCGGCGTGCGGGCAGGGTGGCGGCGACGGCGGCGCGGAGCCGGCCGCGGAGCCCGCGCCGGCGGTGTCGATCCCGGCCGACCTGAGCATGGGCGTCGAGGGGGAGGCCGCGCGGTCGGGGTCGGCGCGCCCCTCGCCCGACGCGAAGGACGACGCGAAGGACGAGGCCTCCACCGCGGAGGCGGAGCGGTGCGCGGCGCTGCAGCAGTCCTGGTCCACCACGAACCGCGCGCTCGTCGACCTCAGCCCCGACCACCCGCGTGCCCTGGTGCAGAGCTTCCGCACGGCCGACAAGGCGATGACCGAGCAGGACCCGCCGGAGGACGTCGCGACGGCGTGGGGCACCATGGCGGACTACCTGGGCAGTGCGGTGACGGCGTTCGAGGACGTCGACGAGGACGACGCGAACGCGGTCAGCTCGGCGATGGCGGGGGCGATCACCGCGGACGACACGGCGACCGCGACCGCAGCCGCGAAGGACATCACCGCGTACCTCGCGACGTCGTGCGCGGGCCGATGAGCGCGCCCGCCTCGACGCCGGTGCCCGGCGCGACGGTCGACGCCGCGCCGCTCGTCGCCACCCTGCGGGCCGACCTCACGGCGGCGGGCTACACGGTGGACGGCGTCGAGGAGGCGCTGGGGACGGTCGCGTCCGCGGCGCTGCACCGTGAGCAGACGGTGCCGGCGCGGCGCGCGCTCGCACGGGTGGCGCCCGGCGCCGACCCGCGGGCGGCGCTCGCCCGGCTGTTCCTGCTCGGCGACGACGTCCCCCGCGCGGAGCTCGATCGCGCGCTGCCGGGCCTCGGCACGTCGGGCGCGGCCCGCCTGGGGCTGGTGGCCGCCGCGGGCGAGGGTCCCGGCGACGCCGTGCGCGCCGTCGTGGACCTGCGTCCGTACGCCGCCGTCGACGCCGGGGGAGAGGCGTCGTGGTGGCTGTCGAGCGACCTCGCCGAGCTCGCCACCGGCGGCCGCCTCGCGACGGACCACGTGCTGGGCGCGGGCGGCGCCTCGACCACGCTCGCGCAGGTCACCGCACGCACGCCGGTGGGCCGCGTGCTCGACCTCGGCACGGGGTGCGGCATCCAGGCCCTGCACGCGGCGCGGCACGCGCGCCAGGTGGTCGGCACCGACATCTCGCGGCGCGCGCTCGGGTTCGCGCGGTTCAACCTCGCCCTCAACGCGCCGTCCTCCGACGTCGAGCTGCGGCACGGCTCGATGCTGGAGCCGGTGGCGGGGGACCGCTACGACCTCGTGGTGTCGAACCCGCCGTTCGTCATCACGCCGCACGCGGGCGCGGCGGGCCGCGCCGTCGCCGACGCGCTGGGCGACTACGAGTACCGCGACGGCGGTCGCTCGGGCGACGACCTCGTGCGTGACCTGGTGCGCGACGTCGGACAGGTGCTCGCGCCCGGCGGCGTGGCGCAGCTGCTCGGCAACTGGGAGCACCGCCGCGGCGAGCCGTGGGAGGAGCGCGTGGGCGGGTGGCTCGACGCGTCGGGCCTGGACGGCTGGGTGATCCAGCGCGAGGTGCTCGACCCGGCCGAGTACGCCGAGACGTGGATCCGCGACGGCGGGACGACGGCGGAGCGCGAGCCCGCGGCCTGGGCGGCTGCGTACGGGGCGTGGCTGGACGACTTCGCCGGCCGGGACGTCGAGGCGGTCGGGTTCGGCATCGTCACGCTGCGCCGCCCGGCCGACGGCGCGCGCCCCACGCTGCGCCGCCTGGAGGAGCACACTGGGTCGGTGCACCAGCCGCTCGGCGCGCACGTGGCCGCGTCGCTGGCCGCGCACGACTGGCTCGCCGCCCGCGACGACGACGCCCTCGGGCGGGCGCACCTCGTGGTCGCGGACGACGTCACCGAGGAGCGGTTCCACACCCCGGGCCAGGCGGACCCGAACGTCGTCGTGGTGCGGCAGGGCGACGGCCTGGGCCGGGGCGTGCACGCCTCGACGGGGCTCGCGGCGTTCGTCGGCGTGTGCGACGGCGAGCTCGCCGTCGGGCAGATCGTCGGCGCGCTCGGCGCCCTGCTCGAGGTCCCGGCCGACGACCTGCGGGCCGAGCTGCTGCCGGCCGTCCGCGGGCTGGTCCGCGACGGGTTCCTGCGGCCCGCGGAGGACGTTCGCTGAGAGCCGGCGGAACGTGGGCTGTGCCACATGGGCAGTTCTCCCCGTGCGCCGGGGGCGCGTGATCCGGTCGGGTCCGTCACCATGGGTGCCATGCGCAACCGACAGACCATGACCCGTGCCTCGGCCCTCGCCGCGAGCGCTCTCCTCGCCCTCGGCCTGGCCGCCTGCAGCTCGGGCGACGGGGACGGCTCCACCGACGGCAGCACGACCGCCGCCGAGAGCCAGGAGACCCCCCAGGAGGAGGACGCCGCGGCCGCCGGCGGCGACTTCTGCGACGCCGTGCAGGCGCTCACCGACGCGTCGTCCGCGATGGGCGACGTCGACCCGTCCGACCTGCAGCCCACGGTGGACAAGCTGGACGAGCTCACCACCACGATGGAGGGCGTGACGGAGCCGCCGGCGGAGGTCGCCGACGACTGGACGACCCTCACCACCGCGTTCCGCACCGCGACGGACGGCATCGAGACCGCGGCGAAGGACCCGACGGACGCCGACTCGATGTCGCAGCTCCAGGACGCGATGACCGCGATGACCAGCTCGGAGTTCACCGACGCCGCGAAGTCGGTCGGCACGTACGCCGGCACCAACTGCTGACACCGCCCGCTGCCCCCACGCCTGCAGGCCGTCGCCGCCCGGGACCCGTGATCGGG
>NZ_JBHWYY010000104.1:0-11649 GCF_042728595.1 Isoptericola sp. NPDC060185
GTCGCGCCATCCGCGCCGATGGCGCGACGGATCGCTTGCTCGAAGGCGATTTGGCCGGCGGGCCCCCGGTCAGGCCGCCGGGTCGACGAGGATCAGGTCGAGGTAGGACCGCAGGTCGCCGGCCATGTCGACGCGCTCGGCGCGCGGGCGCTCGAGCGAGTACAGCCACTGCACCTGCAGCCCGTCCATGAGCGCGACGATCGCCCGCGCGGCGACGGCCGGGTCGACGCCGTCGCGCAGCCGGTCGTCGGCGGCCAGCCGCTGCAGCTCCACCCGGACGCGCTCGACGGTGTCCGCGTAGCGCCGCGCGAAGTAGTCGTGCGCGGGGTGGTCGACGGATGTCGCCTCGGCGGCGAGCCCGGTGAAGACCTCGACCACCGGCCGCCGCAGGGCGTTGCGCTGCACCAGGCGCACGAGCGCCTCGAACATCGAGCGGCCCTGCTCGACGTCGGTGTCGAAGTCCGCGAAGTCGACGGCGTCGCGGTGCTCCAGCACCGCCTCGAGCAGCGCGACCTTCGTCGGGAAGTGATGCAGCAGCCCCGGGTGCGAGATGCCGACGCGCGCCGCGATCTCGCGCAGGGACGCCCCGTGGTAGCCCACCTCGCCGAACGCGACGATCGCCGCCTGCAGGATCTCCTCGCGCTTCGCACGCCCCTTGGCGTAGCCGCGCCCGCGGCCGGCCGGTTCCGTCGTCGTATCGCTCACGTGCGCCATTGTCCCCCGCCGTCCCGTCTCGACCGACTCGTCCCGACGGTTCCTCCACGCCCCGGTCACGCCGGGGTGTCGAATCAATACCTACCATGCGGTAGCCTTCCTTCACCGACCATACGGTAGGCATTGGTCGAAGGCGCCGGCCCGACGACGGACCGGCCAGACACCCAGGAGTCCGTCCATGGCAGATGTTCAGGCCGCACCGGCCGGCCAGTCCCCCGCGTCCCCGACCGTGCCGCCGCCCCCGGGCGCCGGCACGCCGCACCGCGAGGGACGCGTCGCGAGCACGGGGGTCGTGGTGGCGTACGTCCTCGCCTACTTCACGCTCTACATCGCGCTGCTCACGCCGGTCATCAGCACCCTCGCGCTCAAGGTGGACGCCCTGTCCACCCCGGAGAACCGCGCCGGGAACCTCGCGCTCGTCACCGGCGTCGGCGCGTTCTTCGCCTTCGTCGCCAACCCGCTCGCGGGCGCCCTGTCCGACCGCACCACGTCGCGCCTCGGCATGCGCCGTCCCTGGCTGCTGTGGGGCGTGCTGCTCGGCAGCATCGGCCTGCTGCTCATCGCGTTCGCCCCCACGATCGGCGTGGTGGTGCTCGGGTGGGCCGTCGCCCAGCTGGCGTTCAACGGCACCCAGGCCGCGCTCCAGGCGATCCTGCCCGACCAGGTCGCGGAGCGGCAGCGCGCCCGCGTCTCGGGCCTGCTCGGCATGGTGCAGCAGCTCGCGCCCCTGGTCGGCATCGGCCTCGCCTTCGGGTTCACCGCCGCGGGCGCGGACCAGATCTGGATCTTCGTGGTCCCGACCGCTCTCGCGCTCGTCGGCGTCCTCGCCCTCGTCCTCGTCCTCCAGGACCGGCACCTGCCGAAGGGCGACCTCGAGGCCTTCCGCCTGGGCGCCTTCCTCCAGGGCTTCTGGGTGTCGCCGCGCCGCTACCCCGACTTCGCGTGGGCGTTCCTCGGCCGCTTCCTCATGCTGTTCGGCTTCGCGCTCTACAACACCTACCAGCTGTACTTCCTGTCCGACCGGTTCGGCTTCGACAGCGCGACGGCCCTGAGCTGGCAGCTGCGCCTCATGATCGTCCAGGCCGTGGTGCTCGTCATCGCGTCCACGGTGGGCGGCGCCCTCTCCGACCGCACCGGCCGCCGCAAGGTCTTCGTCGTGGTCGCCACGCTCCTGGCCGGCGCCGGCCTGGCCGTGTTCGCCGTCGCGCACGACCCGGCGATGCTCTACGTCGGCGCGTCCCTGTTCGGCGCGGGCCTCGGCGCCTACTTCGCCGTCGACCTCGCGCTCGTCACCGACGTGCTGCCCAACGCCGAGACCGAGGCCGCCAAGAACATGGGCGTCTTCAACATCGCCAACGCGCTGCCCCAGTCGGTGGCGCCGGCCCTCGCCCCGGCCTTCCTCGCCATCGGCGGGGGCGGCAACTACACCGCCCTGTTCGCCATCTCCGCGGTCATCGTCGCCGTCGGCGCCGTGGCCACCATGTTCATCCGAGGAGCCCGCTGATGACCGACGCGACGACCGTCGAGACCCTGTCCCCCGTCCCCGCCGACGCCCCGTACCGGGACGCGTCGCGCCCCGTCGCCGAGCGCGTCGCCGACCTCCTGGGCCGCATGACCCTCGAGGAGAAGGCTGGACAGCTCTTCCAGACCATGATCGAGGTGGGCACCGGCGGCACGCTGTCCGAGGGCCCGTCCGCCATGGGCGTGCCCGCCACCACCGACATGGTGGTGGAGCGCGGCATGACGCACTTCAACGTCCTCATGGCCCCGCCCACGGCCCGCGAGTTCGCCCTCTGGCACAACCGGCTCCAGGAGCTCGCCGCGTCCACCCGGCTCGGCATCCCGGTGACCGTCTCCACCGACCCGCGGCACGCCTTCACGGACAACCCCGGCACGGCGATGCTGTCCGGACCGTTCTCCCAGTGGCCCGAGACGCTCGGCCTCGCCGCCACCCGCGACGAGCGCCTCGTCGAGGAGCACGCCGACGCGGCCCGCCGCGAGTACCTCGCGGTCGGCATCCGCACCGCGCTGCACCCCCAGGTGGACCTCGCGACCGAGCCCCGCTGGGCCCGCGCGAACGGCACCTTCGGCGAGGACGCGGAGCTCACCGGCCGGATGGGCGCCGCGTACGTGCGCGGCTTCCAGGCCACCGGCGACGTCGCCCGCGAGGCCGGCCTGCCCGGGACCTTCGGCGCGGCGTCGGTCTCGACGATGACGAAGCACTTCCCGGGCGGCGGCCCGCAGGCCGACGGCGAGGACCCGCACTTCGCCTACGGGCGCGAGCAGGTGTACCCCGGGGGCCGGTTCGCCGAGCACCTGGCTCCGTTCCGTGAGCTCCTCGCCGCCGGGACCCGCCAGATGATGCCCTACTACGGCATGCCCGTGGGCCTCGAGGCCGACCTCGGCGACGGCCCCGAGGACGTCGAGCAGGTGGGCTTCGGCTTCAACCGGCAGGTCCTCACGCGGCTGCTACGCGAGGACCTCGGCTTCGACGGGATCGTCTGCACCGACTGGGGCCTGGTCTCGGACGCCGAGATCATGGGGCGACCCTTCCCGGCCCGCGCCTGGGGGGTCGAGCACCTGACGCCGCTCGACCGCGTCGAGCGGATCCTCGCCGCCGGTGCCGACCAGCTCGGCGGCGAGGCCTGCCCGGAGCTCGTGGTGGAGCTCGTCCGCGCCGGCCGCGTCACCGAGGACCGCCTCGACGTGTCCGTCGCGCGCCTGCTGCGCGAGAAGTTCGAGCTGGGCCTGTTCGACGGCGCCCGGTTCGTGGACGCCGACGCCGCGGCGTCCCTCGTCGGGCACGCCGACCTCGTCGCCGCCGGGCGCCGCGCGCAGTCGCGGTCCGTGACCGTGCTCGCGTCCGCCGCGAGCGGCGCCGCCCACCTCCCGCTCGCGCAGGGGCTGCGCGTGTACGCGGAGGGCGCGGCCGACCTCGGCGACTCGGCCGACCTCGAGGGCATGACCGTCGTCGCGACGCCGGCGGAGGCCGACGTGGCGCTGCTGCGCCTCAAGGCTCCGTACGAGGACCGCGGCCCCGGCTTCGAGGGCTTCTTCCACGCCGGCTCGCTGGACTTCCCCGCCGAGGTCGTCGCCCGCGTGGCGGAGGTCGCCGCGCAGGTGCCGACCGTCGTCGACGTCTACCTCGACCGGCCCGCCGTCCTCGCGCCCGTGCTCGAGGCGCTCGGCGACCACGGCACCCTGGTGGCGGACTTCGGCGCCTCCACGCCCGCGCTGCTCGACGCCCTCACCGGCGTCGTGCCGCCCGAGGGCCGCCTGCCGTTCGACCTGCCGCGCTCCATGGCCGCCGTCGAGGCCTCCCGCGAGGACGTGCCGTTCGACACCGCCGACCCGTTGTTCCGGTTCGGCCACGGCCTCGAGGTCTGACACGGGCGACGTCATGGGTGCGCCGCGCCGGTGGCAGGATGAGGCGGTGCCCCACCCCTCCGGTCCTGCGCCCGACCCTGCCCACGAGCCCGCCGAGCCCGGCCCGGTGACCCACCGCACCGTGCGTGACGCCGCCGCCGGGATCGCCGTGCTCGGCGTGGCCAACTTCGTCGCGATCACCACCGAGGTGCTGCCCGTGGGCCTGCTGCCGCAGGTCGCGCGGGGCGTCGGGGTGAGCGAGTCGACGGCGGGGCTGCTGGTCACCGTCTACGCGTTCGTGGTCGCCGCGTGCGCCGTGCCGCTGACCGTCGCCACCCGGTCGCTGGCCCGCAAGCCTCTGCTGCTGGGCACGCTCGCCACCTACGCGGCGAGCAACCTGCTGGTCGCCGTGGCGCCGTCGTACGCGGTGGTGGCGGGGGCGCGTGTCCTCGGCGGGCTCGGGCACGCGATCTTCTTCTCCGTGTCGATCGCGTACGCGGCCCGCCTCGTCAGCCCCCTGTACACGGGCCGGGCGCTCACGCTCGTCACCGCCGGCGGCACCCTCGGCTTCGTGCTGGGCGTGCCGCTGTCCACGTCGCTCGGCGCCGCGGTGGGCTGGCGCTGGTCGTTCGGCGTCCTCGCCGCCGTCTGCGCCGTGACGGCGCTGCTCGTCGCGCGCCTCCTGCCGTCCGTCGCGGTCGAGCCCGCCGCGCCGCGCGACGCCGACGCCGCCCGCCGCGGGCGCGCCCGGCTGGGGCTCGTCGTCGGCACCAACACGGTGCTCTTCGGCGGGCAGTACACCGTCTACACCTACATCTCCGTGATCCTCCTGGCCGCAGGGCTGTCGGAGGCGGCCGTCGGCCCGGTGCTCCTGGTGTTCGGGGCGCTCGGCCTCGTCGGGCTGTGGGGCGCGGCCCGCTACCTCGACCGCAGCCCCCGCGCCCTGACGATCGTCGCGATGGCGACGATCGCCGTCGCACTCGTCGCGGTCGCGCTGGCCCTGCCCGGCGCCGTGGGGGTGCTCGTCGCGGCGGGCGTGTGGCTCGCCGCCTTCGGTGCCATCCCCGCCACCTTCCAGGCGGCGGCGCTGCGCACCCAGGGGGCGACTCCCGACGTCGCGGGCGCCTTCGTCAACGCGACCTCCAACTTCGGGATCGGCCTCGGCGCCGCCGTGGGCGCCGTGATCGTCGCCGGGCCCGGGCCCGGGACCCTCGCGCTCACCGGCGCGGGCATCGTCGCGGTCGCGCTCGTCGCCGTGCTCGTGGCCCGGCAGTCCTTCCCTCGGCAGGCCTGACCGACCTGGTCGCCGGTGCGTCGCGCGACCCGTAGCCCGACCGTCACGGCACCGTGACGCGCCCGTAGCACCGCGGTGCGACCGTGCTCGCATGGACCACGCCGCGGCCCGGGGCGCCCGGGCACCGATCGTCACGGACTACTTCGCGGCGCCCACCGACGCGGTCGCCGCGACCGTCGTGCACCAGGAGGTGGGCCCGTCGGTCGTGGCGCGCGGGTCGGGGCTCCCCCTCTTCGACACGGTGCGGCTCCCGGCGGTGGAGCCGTTCGTCATGCTCGGGCGGATCTCCGCGGCCCTGTGCGGCCAGCCCTACGCCGAGGTCACGGCGCACCCGCGCCACGGCGCCGTCGTCGACGGCGCGGACGAGGGCCCGTGGGTGGTGACCGTCTCGGACGAGCTCGCTCGAGCTCTCGCCGGCGCGACGCCGGACCGGCTCGCCGCCCTCGCCCGCTCGGCCGCCACGCTCCCGGGCCCCGTGCCACCCGACCGGCTGGCCACCGCCCTCGTGGCCCTCGGCGAGCTCGCCGACCGCGCGGCCCGGGTGCGCCACGCCCTCTACTGCTGGACGCGGCTGGCGCCGCCCGACGCCCCCGCCGACGGCCTGGACGATGCGCTCGACGGTGGGCTCGGTGGGGTCGGTGGGGTCGGTGGGGTCGGTGGGGTCGGTGGGGTCGGTGGGGTCGGTGGGATCGGTGGGGTCGGTGGGGTCGGTGGGGTCGGTGGGATCGGTGGGGTCGGTGGCCTTGGCGGGCTCGTGGTGGAACCGACGGCCCCGGTCAGGCCCCCTCGCCGGGCGTGAACAGGGAGGACGCCGTGCGCAGGGTGGCGCGCGCCCGGCGCCGGTCGCCCGCCGCGTCATAGGCGAACGCCAGGTGGTACCAGGCCTTCCAACTCTCCGGGTCCTGCTCGACGGCGGCGCGTCGCTCGTCGAAGGCCGCGTCGGCGGCGGCGCGGTCGATCCGGCCGCCGGGCGAGCGCGGGAGGTCGTCCACCGGCAGCTCACCGGCGGCGGCGAGGACGTCCGCCATCCGCTGCACGCGCGTCGCGAGCCGGTACTCCTTCGCGATGAGCAGGATGACGAGCAGCGGGATGACGAGCACCGCGACGCCGATCGCGACGAGCACCGGCTCGCCCGACCCGATCATCGCCACGCCGCGCCAGGCGATCGCCCAGACGTACAGCGCGAGCAGAGCGGTGACGACGAGCGCCCCCACGAGCCCCCGCGGCGCCCGCCGGCGCGGCACGTCGCTCACGACAGGTCCAGCACGTTCTCGAGCCCCACGGTCAGCCCCGGACGGTTCCCGACCTCGCGCACCGCGAGCAGCACCCCGGGCATGAACGACGCCCGGTCGAACGAGTCCTGCCGGATCACCAGCTGCTCGCCCTCGTTGCCGAAGAGGATCTCCTCGTGCGCGACGAGTCCCCGCAGCCGCACGGCGTGCACGCGCACCCCGTCGACGTCGGCGCCGCGCGCCTCGACGCCCGTCTCGGTGGCGTCGGGCATCGCAGCCAGGCCGGCCTCGGCCCGGGCACGCGCGATCGCGGCCGCGGTGTGCCGCGCCGTGCCCGACGGGGCGTCCACCTTGTCGGGGTGGTGCAGCTCGACCACCTCGGCCGACTCGAAGTACCGCGCGGCCTTCGCCGCGAAGGTCATCGCCAGCACGGCCGACAGCCCGAAGTTCGGCGCGATGAGCACGCCCAGCCCGGCCTCGCCGGCCTCGGCGCGCTCGGCGTTCACGCTCTCCAGGTGGTCGGACACGCGGCCCCGGGACGCGTCGTCCCAGCCCGTCGTGCCGACGACGGCGTGCGAGCCCGCGTCCAGCACGGCGTGCACGTTGGCCTCGGTCGCCGCCGGGACGCTGAAGTCCACGACGACGTCCGCCCCTGCCAGGGTGGCCACGTCCACGGCGTCCCCGGAGCCGAGCCGGGCGCCGAGCTCCAGGCCCGGCGCCGCCTCGACGGCACGGCAGACGGTGGCGCCCATGCGCCCCGCCGCGCCGAGCACGGCCACCACGAGGGTCTTGCTCATGCGATCAGGTCTCCGATCTCGTTCGTCAGGTCGGTCGGCGGACGGTGTTCAGTCGCCGAAGGGGCCCACGCGGACCACCGAGCGGGGCCGCGACGCCAGGTCGGCCGCGAGGGCGCGCACGTCCTCGGCGGTCACCGCGCGCACGCGATCGAGCGACTCCTCGAGGCTGAGCAGCTCGCCGTACACCAGCTCGGCCTTGCCCAGGCGGCTCATCCGCGACCCCGAGTCCTCGAGTCCCAGCACGAGCCCGCCGGAGAGCTGGCCGATGCTGCGCTGCAGCTCGGCGTCGGTGATGGGCTCGGACGCCATGCGCTCGAGCTCTTCGACCAGCAGCTCGGTGACCTGGTCGACCTTGGCGGGCGAGCAGCCCGCGTACAGGCCGAACGTGCCGAGGCCGCCGTGCCCGGAGGCGAAGGAGTACGTCGTGTAGGCGAGTCCGCGGCGCTCGCGCACCTCCTGGAACAGGCGGGACGACATGCCGCCGCCCAGGACGGCGTTGAGCACCGACAGGGTGAAGCGGCGGTCGTCGGTGGCGGCCAGGCCCGTGGACCCCACGATGACGTTCGCCTGCTCCACCTGGCGCCGCACGGTCAGCTCGACGCCCTCGTCCGGGACGCCCGCGCGGTCCGCGGCGGTCGCCCGGCGGTCGCGCGGCGCGGCACCGGCAGCGAGGTCCCAGCCGCCGGCGTCCAGCGCGCCCGTGACCTGCGCGACGAGCGCGTCGTGGTCCACCCCGCCCGCGGCAGAGACCACGAGGGTCTCGGGCCGGTAGTGCCAGCGGTAGTGCTCCCAGACGGCGTCGCGTGGCACGGCGCGGATGGTGTCCGGGGTGCCGCCGATCGGGCGGCCCAGCGGGTGCGTGCCGAGCACGGCGGCGGAGAACTCCTCGTGCACGACGTCGCCCGGGTCGTCGTCGTTCATCGCGAGCTCTTCGAGGATCACGCCGCGCTCGGTCTCGAGCTCGCCCTCGTCGAGGCGGGCCGAGGTGACCATGTCGGCGATGACGTCGACCGCCATCGGCAGGTCGGCGTCGAGCACCCGCGCGTAGTAGCAGGTGTGCTCCTTGCCGGTGGCGGCGTTGGCCTCGCCGCCCACGGCGTCGAACGCCTCGGCGATGTCCATCGCCGAGCGGCGGGGCGTGCCCTTGAACAGCAGGTGCTCGAGGAAGTGGGTCGAGCCGAAGTGACCGTCGGTCTCGTCGCGCGAGCCCACGCCGACCCAGGCGCCCACCGTCGCCGAGCGCAGGCCCGGCATCGTCTCGGTGAGCACACGAACACCGCCGGGCAGGACGGTGCGACGGATCGTCGCACCGTCCTGCCCGGCGGTCAGGTCGGCACCGGGCTCGCCCGCGGGGACGAGCGGAAGGTGCCAGGTCATCGGAGCGTCAGGCCTCCGCGGGGGTCTCGGCGGCGGGCTCGTCGGCCTTCTCGTCCTCGGTCACCGCGACCAGCGACAGCTTGCCGCGCGGGTCGATCTCGCCGATCTCGACCTGGACCTTCTGGCCCACGGACAGCACGTCGTCGACGTTCTCGACGCGCTTGCCACCCACGAGCTTGCGGATCTGGCTGATGTGCAGCAGGCCGTCCTTGCCCGGCGAGAGCGAGATGAACGCGCCGAACGACGTCGTCTTGACGACGGTGCCGACGAAGCGCTCCCCCACCTCGGGGACGTGCGGGTTGGCGATCGCATTGATCGCCGCGCGGGCGGCCTCGGCCGAGGGGCCGTCGGTGGCGCCGATGTAGACGGTGCCGTCGTCCTCGATGGAGATGTCCGCGCCCGTCTCCTCCTGGATCTGGTTGATCATCTTGCCCTTGGGCCCGATGACCTCGCCGATCTTGTCGACCGGCACCTTCACAGTGATGACGCGCGGCGCGTTCGGGGACATCTCGTCGGGCACGTCGATCGCCTCGGCGAGCACCTCGAGGATGGTCAGGCGCGCGTCGCGGGCCTGGGTCAGCGCGCCGGCCAGGACCGACGCGGGGATGCCGTCGAGCTTGGTGTCGAGCTGGATGGCCGTGACGAACTCGCTGGTGCCGGCGACCTTGAAGTCCATGTCGCCGAACGCGTCCTCGGCGCCCAGGATGTCGGTCAGCGCCGCGTAGCGGGTCTCACCGTCGACGGTGTCGGAGATGAGGCCCATCGCGATGCCCGCGACCGGGGCCTTCAGCGGGACGCCCGCGTTGAGCAGAGACAGCGTCGAGGCGCAGACGGAGCCCATCGACGTGGAGCCGTTCGAGCCCAGCGCCTCGGAGACCTGGCGGATCGCGTAGGGGAACTCCTCGCGGCTCGGCAGCACGGGCACGAGGGCCCGCTCGGCCAGCGCGCCGTGGCCGATCTCGCGGCGCTTCGGGCTGCCGACGCGGCCCGTCTCGCCCGTGGAGAACGGCGGGAAGTTGTAGTTGTGCATGTAGCGCTTGCGCGTGACCGGCCCGAGCGAGTCGATCTGCTGCTCCATGCGCAGCATGTTCAGCGTGGTGACGCCCAGGATCTGGGTCTCGCCGCGCTCGAACAGGGCGGAGCCGTGCACGCGCGGGATGACCTCGACCTCGGCGGACAGGGTGCGGATGTCCGCGAGCCCACGGCCGTCGATGCGGACGCCGTCGGTGAGGACGCGCTGGCGGATGAGCTTCTTCTGCAGCGCGCGGTACGCGGCCGACAGCTCCTTCTCGCGACCCTCGAAGGCCTCGGCGGTCAGGGCGCTGACCATGCCGGCCTTGATCTCGTCGAGGCGGTTCTCGCGGTCCTGCTTGTCCGCGATGGCGAGCGCGTCGCCCAGCGCGGAGCCGACCTCGGCCTCGACGGCGGCGAACGCGTCGTCCTGGTAGTCGAGGAAGACCGGGAAGTCCTTGACCTCCTTGGCCGCCTGGGCGGCGAGCGAGGCCTGCGCCTCGCAGAGGGCCTTGAGGAACGGCTTCGACGCCTCGATGCCCTGGGCGACGACCTCCTCGGTCGGCGCGGCGACGCCCTCGTTCTTGATGAGCTTCCAGGCGTCGTCGGTCGCCTCGGCCTCGATCATCGCGATGGCGACGTCGTCGCCCACGATGCGGCCGGCCACGACCATGTTGAACACGGCGCGCTCGAGGTCCGAGTACTTCGGGAACGCGACCCACTGGCCGTCGATCAGCGCGACGCGGACACCCGCGACCGGGCCGGAGAACGGCAGGCCGGAGATCTGCGTGGACGCCGACGCGGCGTTGATCGCCAGCACGTCGTAGGCGTCGTCGGGGTGGATGGCCAGGACGTCGATGACGACCTGGACCTCGTTGCGCAGACCCTTGACGAACAGGGGGCGCAGCGGGCGGTCGATGAGGCGGCAGGCCAGGATCGCCTCGGTCGAGGGACGACCCTCGCGGCGGAAGAACGAGCCGGGGATCTTGCCGGCGGCGTACTGCCGCTCCTCGACGTCCACCGTCAGGGGGAAGAAGTCGAACTGGTCCTTGGGGTGCTTGCCGGCCGTCGTGGCCGACAGCAGCATCGTCTCGCCGTCCAGGTACGCGGCGACGGAGCCGGCGGCCTGGCGGGCGAGGCGGCCCGTCTCGAAGCGGACGGTGCGGGTGCCGAAGCGGCCGTTGTCGATGACGGCCTCGGCGAACTGGATCTCGGGACCCTCCACGGGTGCCCTCCTTGATCTCGAGGGCGCCGCCACGGCTCGGCGGTCTTCGATCGAGGCCCACGGAGCCGGGCCCGGCCGGGGCCGGACGGTTCGGGGGGCCACTACCGAGGACCGGACGAGAATCCGGCGGCGCGGTGGTGGCGTGGCGGGCGTCGCCCGCCATCGTGCGGTCTGGGTGTGCCGGCGCGACCGTCACGGTCGCACCGACAGGGACATCACACCAGACCAGCCCGGCCCCTGCGAGAGGTGACCGGGCTGGCAGGCGGAGTCAGCGGCGCAGGCCGAGGCGCTGGATCAGCGCGCGGTAGCGCTCGATGTCGACCTTCTGCAGGTAGCCCTGCAGGCGGCGGCGCTGGCCGACGAGGAGGAGCAGGCCACGACGCGAGTGGTGGTCGTGCTTGTGCTCCTTGAGGTGCTCGTTCAGGTCGTTGATGCGCTGGGTCAGCAGCGCGATCTGCACCTCGGGCGAGCCGGTGTCGCCCTCGTGAGTGGCGTACTCGGTGATGATGGACTGCTTGGTGGCAGCGTCGAGCGGCATGGCTCTCCTTCGGTGTCGTTGCGCGGTGCTCCGGGACTCGTTCACCGGGGCGCTCTGGATCCGCGGCCGTTCATACGGCCCCACCATGCTACCAG
>NZ_JBHWYY010000105.1:0-8913 GCF_042728595.1 Isoptericola sp. NPDC060185
GTCGATCGCGCCGCGCCCGTACTCCTGGCCGTGCCCTGGCCTTGCGAGGTGAACGGCGAGCCGCAGGGGGGGGGGGCTCAGGACGGCATTGGCGCCTGCTGGGGGTGCGAGGGGTGGTGGCCGGCCCCAGGGCCGGCCGGTCCCGGCGGGCGCACGAGGCGCCCGCCGGGGGCGGGTCAGGCCGGGATCACGCTGTTCTGGCCGTACGTCGCCGGCATCTGGTAGCCCTCGAAGAGCGCCATCTTGGGGGCCACGCTCTGCTGGTTGTTGGTGATGGCCTGCTGCGGCGTCTGCGACCCGATGATCACCGAGCTGCGGGAGCGCTGCAGCGTGTCCCAGGCCACGGAGCCCACGGGCAGCGGGGGCCGGGACGTGGAGGTCGGCAGCATCTGCCGGAACAGCTCGGCCTTGGGGTTGTAGTTCCGGGCCTGGATGGTCCGCAGGTTGGTGGGCAGGTCGCCGAGCAGCGGCTGCACGATGCTCTGCCCCTCGAACCCCGTGTAGAACTTCATGAACTCCCACAGGTTGCGCGTCATCTTGGCGCCCTTGGGCACCACCAGGGAGGCGCCGCCGGACCACGAGTACGTGTCGTCGCCCTCGGTGCCCACCGGGAGCCAGGTGAACTTCAGCGGCAGCTTCGGGGCGTACTTCTCGTTGCTGCGGATGGAGAACGGGCCGGTGGTGGCCATCGCCAGCCGCTCGCTGAAGACGGCGGTCTGGCTGGGCGGGGAGTTCGGCGGCTGGTACGTCGCGAAGAAGGCGTCGACCTTGGAGTAGGGGAACTCGTCGGCCCAGTCGGCGTAGAGGTCGAACACGGACTTCCACTGGGGCGAGTCCAGCGTCACCGACGCGGTCTGGTTCGAGTAGAGCTGCGCGTCGAGCCCGAAGGCCCAGGTGTACGGCCAGCCCTCGCCGTCCCAGGGCACGAACCCGAGGGTCTCGAAGTTGCCTCGCGAGTCCGTCTTGGTGAGCTTGCGACTGACCTCGCGGATCTCGTCCCAGGTGAGCACGTGCTGCTCGGGGTCGAACATGTCGAGGTCGATGCGCGCCTCGCGCAGGAGGTTCTCGTTGTACATGATGCCGCGGGCGTCGGTGTTGATCGGCAGCCCGTACAGCTGGCCGTCGTACGTGAGCTCGTCGATCGCGAACTGCAGCCACTGCTTCGTGTACTCGTCGACGGAGGTGTCCTCGTACTTCTCGATGAGGCCTCCGATCGGCTCGAGCAGCCCGATCGAGGCGTTCTGGACGGCGTTGAACCGGTCCATCTGCCAGACGTCCGGGGCGGTGTGGCCGCGCACGGCGGTGATGATCTGGCTCATGTCGGCCACGCCGTTGCTCGGCACCTGGTTGATGTCGAGCGTGATCCCGGACCCGGCCTTCGTGGCGTTGAACGCGTCGATGACCTTCATGTCCTTGTCGGCGTCGGCGGCGCCCATGCCCCAGTAGCGGATGACGGACTCGTCCGACGAGCCGCGGGGCGCGCACGCCCCGAGGGAGAGCGCGGCGGCCGACGCCGCGGCGGCGCTCAGGAAGGTGCGGCGTGTGATCACTTGAAGCCTCCGATGGTGATGCCCCGGATGAAGTGGCGCTGGAACACGAAGAAGAGGATCAGCAGGGGCAGGATGACCAGGAACGACGCGGCCATGAGCAGGTTGAAGGAGACGTCCTGCGCGTGGACGGACCGGAACGACTGCAGGCCGATGGAGAGGGTCTGCACGCTCTCGTCCTGCAGGTAGATCAGCGGTCCCATGAAGTCGTTCCAGGACGCCACGGCCGCGAAGATGGCGACGGTCGTCAGCGCCGGCTTGGCCGTGGGGAACACGAGGCGCCACAGGATGGTCCACTCGCTCGCGCCGTCGATCCGCGCCGCGTCGAGCATGTCCTTCGGGATCTGCATGAGGAACTGCCGCAGCAGGAACACGTAGAACGCCGAGGCGAACATCGACGGGATGATCAGCGGGAAGAACGTGTTGACGAGCCCGAGCCTGGCCCACAGGTCGAACATGGGGATCAGCGTCACCGGGAACGGCAGGAAGAGCGTCGCGATCACCAGGTAGAACACGAGGTCGCGGCCGGGCCACTTCAGGCACGCGAACCCGTACGCGACGATGAAGTTCGAGACCACCGAGAAGACCACGACCGAGATCGTGATGATCGCCGAGTTCAGGAAGAAGTGCAGGAACGGCATGGCCGTGACCGCGTCGACGAAGTTGCTGAGCTGCCACGACTCGGGGATGAAAGTCGGCGGGAACTTCGCGAGCTCCTCGTCCGACTTCAGCGCCGAGATGATCATCCAGTACAGCGGCAGCAGGAAGACGGCGGACAGCGCGATCATCACCACGCGGGCGATCACGTTGCTGTACCAGGGGCGACGCGTGCCGTCGGCCCGCCGGTTCAGCTGGTCCTCGTCCGCGGCACGTTCGGCGGCCCGGTGCTTCTGCAGGGGCTCCGTGCGGACCATCGTGCTCATCAGGAAGCCTCCACGTCGTAGTTCACGAGCCGGCGCGAGCACCAGAAGATCAACAGGGCCAGGGTGAGACCGGCCAGGAACAGCAGCACGGCCAGGGCGGAGGCGTACCCGAGCTCGGCGAAGCCGAAGGCGTTCTTGTAGAGGTACATCATGTAGAACAGCGCGCCCGCGTCGGGGTCGCCGGTCCCGTTGGTGACGATGTACGCCTCGGTGAAGACCTGGAGCGCGCCCGAGACTCCCGTGATCAGGTTGAACAGCAGCACCGGGCTGAGCAGGGGCAGCGTGATCGACCGGAACTGCCGCATCGGGCCGGCGCCGTCGACCCGCGCCGCCTCGTAGACCGTCTTGGGGACGTTGCGCAGGCCCGCCAGGAAGATCAGCGCCGCGTTCCCGGCCGCGAGCTGGGCCATCAGCACGATCGCGATCTTGACGCCGGTCGGGTAGCCGAGCAGGTTCACGTTGGACCCGCCGAAGACGTTGAGCACCTGGTTGAACGCCCCGAACTGCGGGTTCAGGAACACGATGAAGATGAACGACATCGCGAAGGCCGGGATCAGCGACGGCGCGTAGAAGATGGTGCGGTACCAGGCGACCTCGCGGACGTTCTGGTTCATCGCGAGCGCGAGGACCAGCGCGACGACCAGGCCGAGCGGGACGGCGATGAGCGCGTAGAACAGCGTGTTGCCCGCCGACTTGGTGACGAGCGGGTCGGCGAACGCCGTCGTGTAGTTGCCGAGGCCGACCCAGGTCGGCGTCCCCATGCCGGAGTACCGGGTGAAGCTCAGGTAGATCGAGTAGCCGACCGGGTAGAGGACGAAGACCACGATCCCGACCAGCCAGGGCGAGATGTACTTCAGCCCGAGGACCAGGTTGCGCTTGTCCGTCCGCGACATCCGGTGCCGGGTCCGCCTCGGTGGCGGGCCACCGGTCTCGGCCTCCGCCTGCGCGGGTGGCGCACCTGCCAGGGGCGTCCCTGTCGCCAGTTCGGTCGTCGTCATCGCACTCCCTTCGGTCCGGCGGCGGACGCTGTCCGTCGCAGCCGGGACAGGGGGTCGCGCAGCACCGAGGGGTGATGTGGACCACAGTGTCCTTCGCGGCCGGACATTACTCATACTGATGGAGATATTCAAAGAGGCATCATGGACGCGACGGAGGGAGCACGATGCAGGCGACGACGATGCCGCAGGTCGGGGCCCGGAACGAGCTCGTCGTGCTGCGCGCGATCCGGGTCTCCCCGGACGGTGTCGACCAGTCGGACCTGATGGAACGGTGCGGCCTGTCGCGCCAGGCGGTGTCCCAGATCTCGCGGCGCCTGATCGACCGGGGCCTGGTCCGCGCGACGCCGGTGCACACCCGGAGGCCCGGGAAGCCCGCGATGTCGATGCGCGTCGAGCCCCGGGCCATGCTCGCCGCCGGGGCCCACCTCGACCCCGCGCACATCACGGTGACCCTGGTCGACATGCTCGCTCGCCCGATCCTCGAGCGGTCGCTCCCCGCGCCCGGCCGGGACCCGGCGGCGGACGTCGAGCGCATCGGCGCCGCCCTGGACGACATGCTCCGCGAGCTCGGCGCCGCCACGCCGGACGGGGACCCCGCGGCGGTGCGCGACACCGTCCAGGGGATCGGCGTCGCGGCCCCGGCCGGCCTCGACGCCGCCCGGGGGACGCTGCTCAACCCGCCGTGGCTGCCGGGGTGGCGCGACGTCCCGCTCCTCGACCTGATCCGCGCCCGGACCGGCCTGCCCGCGGTGCTCGACAAGGACACCAACGCCGCCCTGACGGCCGAGTGCTGGCCCGGCCGGTTCTCCGTACAAGAGACGGTGCTGTATCTGTACGTAGGCGCCGGCGTCGGGTCGGCCGTCGCGGGCGACGGCAGCATCCACCGGGGCAGCACGGGCCAGGCGGGCGAGATCGGGCACCTCCCCACCGGGCTCGACGCCACCCGGTGCCGCTGCGGCCGCACGTCCTGCCTCAACCTCTACACGGACATGAACCGCTTCCTGGAACGGGCGGGAGAGGCCGACGACCCGCATGGCGGCAGCTCGGCGGCCCTCGCCCGACTGCAGCGGCGGGCGCGGGGCGGCGACGATGTCGCGCGCAGCCTGATCGAGGGCTACGGGGTGGCGCTCGGCGAGGCCGCGCGCACCCTGATCAGCGTCCACGACCCGCACCGCGTCATCATCGGGGGCCCCTACTGGGGATACCTGGCCGACGCCGCCATGCCGGCCGTGCGGGATCGCGCGCGAAGAGCCCACGACGGCGCGCACAACGTCCCCGTGACGTCCTCGGCCTTCGGGGACGACGTCGCGGCGATCGGCGCTGCCACCCTGTTCCTCGAGCAGAAGCTCTCGCCCGCCACCGCCTGACTCCGGACCCCTGATGCTCTCGGACGTCGCCGAACAGGTGGTTGCGCACGTTCTGAGCGCTCAGCACGTGCGCAACCGCCTGTTCGGCGGCCGCGCCGGCTCAGCGCGACGTGACCGCGCGCTCGCACAGGCCGAGGAACGCGCCCAGGCGGCCGAGTCCCTCGGGCGTGTGCGGCAGGTAGTCCGTCAGCGCGGGCGAGCGCACGACGATCGCGCACCACTGCGCGCGGGAGACGGCCACGTTGATCCGATGCCGGGAGAGGAGGAACCCGGTGCCGCGGGGCACGTCGTGGGCCGACGACGCCGCGAGGGTGACGATCGCGACGGGCGCCTCGGTGCCCTGGAAACGGTCGACGGTGCCGACGCGCACCTCGGCGAGGCCGGCGGCGTCGAGCGCCCGGCGCACCGCCCACACCTGGGTGTTGTACGCGGCGAGCACGACGACGTCGCGCGCCTCGAGCGGCCGCTCGGGCTGCCCGGGGCCGGGCGTCCAGGACCGGCCGACGACTCCGGCCGCCTGCCGGACCACCTCCTGTGCCTCCTCGGGCGACACGACCCCGCGACCCTCGTGCTCGACCGCGACGTGGTGCACCCCGGGGGCCACGCCGTCGAGCCGGCGGGCCGCTGCGGCGGGGTGGGAGCCGAGTCGGCCCTCGTACGCGAGCTGCGACACCGCCTCGCTGAGGGCGGGGTGCATTCGCCACGACCGCGCCAGGAAGTAGCCGAGCCCGGCGGGCAGCACGTCGTGGCCGTCCGCGAGCCAGCCGAGAGCCGAGCGGTCCACGGGTTCCGGGTGCTGCCCCCTGCTGACCTGGGGCAGCTGCTGCGGGTCGCCGAGCAGCAGCAGCCGCCGGGCGGACCGCGCCACCGCCAGCGTGGCGGCGATCGAGAACTGCCCGGCCTCGTCGACCACCAGCAGGTCCAGGCCGTCGTCGGGCCAGCGCTCGGCGTGCGCGAAGTCCCAGGCCGTGCCCCCGACGACGCACGGGCCCCGGCCGGCGAACGCGGCGAGGTCGTCGGCCGACAGCTCGGCGCAGACCGCCGACGCGGACGGCCCGTCGGACTGCCGCTTCTTGGCGACCCGGTCGGCGGGCACCCCCGCCTTCTCGACGACGGCGCGCAGCATGTTCTCGACGGCGGCGTGCGACTGCGCCACCACGCCCACCCGCCAGCCCTCGGCGACGAGCGCGGCGATCACGTGGGACCCCACGTGCGTCTTGCCGGTGCCGGGCGGGCCCTGCACCGCGAGGTAGGAGCGGTCGAGGTCGCGGGTCGCGGCGAGCACCGCCGCGGTGAAGTCGCCGTCCACGACGTCGGGCAGCGGCCCCCCGCCCGTGAGGTGCGGCGGGCGCCGGCGCAGCAGGTCCGCCCCGGGGCCGTCGGGCAGCGTGCGGTCGTGGTCCCAGCGGGCCAGGGCGCGGCGGGCCACGTCCTCGAGCGCCTGCTCCTGCGGGTCGGCCCGCGGGCCGGACGACGGCGTGAGCGCCATCGGCAGCGCGTCGAAGGTCTCGGCGCCCACGCGCAGCTGCTCGCGCACCACCAGGACGTCGCGCTCCCCCGCCTCCGTCGCGCGACGCACCGCGTCGACGACCAGCGCGTTGCCGTGGTACCCGCGCACGGCGTTCGCCGGGACCGTCACCCCGTCCGGCGCGGGCGCGTCGTAGAGCAGGAACGGGGTGCCCCCGACGCCGAGCTCCGACCCCTCGGACAGCCGGCCGGTCAGCTCCAGCACGCGCGCCGGCGCGCGCCGCCCGTCGTCGACCGCCCAGTCGCGGGCCACCGTCGCCCGTTCCACGTGAAACGTGTTCCGCCGGCCCTGCCACTCGTCGGTGGGCAGCTCGAGGCGGGAGAAGTGCTCGTGCCAGAACGGCTTGCTCTCGCGGCGCCAGTAGCCGAGCGAGGCACCGACCATGGCCAGCGCCTCCGCCTCGTCGTCCCGCGCGCCGCGGCCCTCCCCGACCCGCTCGCGGACCTCGGCCTCCAGGGCCAGGCGCCGTTCGCGCGCCTCGCGGGAGGCCGCCCGCCGCGGCGACTCCTCGGCGACCGCCGCCTCCCCGTCGGTGGCCTCGGCCTCGGCGTCGGCCGCGAGTCCGTCCGCACCCGCGGCGCGCGAGGCGTCGTCGTCCACGACCGCGCCCCCGGCCGCCGCGGCCCGCGCGTCGACGACGTCGGCCGCGCCGCGGAGCCACTCGAAGAGCCGGAGCGTGGAGACGCAGTCGTACCGGTTGTAGTCGGCGATGCCGCGCAGCAGCTCGTCCGCCTCGGCCGTGCGGCCGGCGTCGCGCAGGGCGGTGTACTCGGCGTACACGACGATGGACGCGGCGGCCGTGGTGACGTCGCCCGACCGCAGCTCGTCGCCCATGTACAGGGGCTCGAGCCTCTTGATCGACTTGGACCGGTCCGAGATCCGCAGCGACGACCGCACGACGGCGTAGAGGTCCACGAGCACGCCGTCGCGCAGCAGCTGGTCGACCTCCTCCTCGTACACGCCGTGACGGGCCGCGATGGAGAGCAGGTGCACGCGCTCGTACGACGCGTAGTGGTAGACGTGCAGGTCGGGGAACCGGCGCCGGCGCTCGGTGAGGTAGTCGACGAAGTCGACCAGGGCCTGCCGCTCCTGCGCGAGGTCGTGGGCCCAGAACGCGCGGAACGGCGGGGCTTCGCCCTCGGCGTCGGGCCGCTCCACCAGCCCGAAGAGGTAGTCGAGGCCGGTCTGCTGGCCCCACTGCTCGCCCTGCGGGTCGGACCACAGCGGGTCGCCCTCGAAGTCGAAGAAGACGTCGCCGGGGCTCGGGTCCGGCAGCCGCCGCACGGCCGACGTGTCGGGTAGCTGCCAACGGATCGTCGCCGGCGTGCCGTGGTCGTCGTAGGCGACCTCGCCGTCCCACACCTCGCCCCACGGCGCCGTGCCGGTCTCACCCGTGCCGATCCCACCCGGGCCGATCCCACCCTGGCCGAGCTGCAGCCGCGCCTGGTCGCGCACGCGCTCGAAGCTGCGGGCCGGCATCCCGTCGGGCGGCTCCTCGGCGGCGGCGAGCGCGTCGATCGTCGTGATGCCGCCGGCGACGAGCGCCGCACGCTGCCGCTCGTAGACCCCGCCGACCAGCAGCACGTCGCGGTGCGCCGCCGCCTGCTCCGCGCAGGCCTCGCACCGCCCGCAGGCGGTGAAGCGCTCGTCGCCCCACGCGAGCGGGCCGTCGTCGGCGCGGTGCGCGGCGACGACCTCGCGCAGCCGGGCGCGGCGCTGCTCGAGCACCGGGAGCAGCTCGGCGAGGCGGTGACTGGTGGTGACGCGGGTGCCGAGCACGAGGTGCGCGGCGTCGGTCGGGTCGACGTGCGCCGCGGCGAGCTGGTCCGCGTAGGCGGCGAGCTGCAGCAGCGCGGTCACCTTGGCCCGCCGCGCGAGCTTGGTGTCGAGCACGGCGTAGCGCGGCAGCGGCGGCCCCGCGTGGCCGCCCGGCCGCCCGGGGCCGACGTCGGGGTCGCCGAGCGGGTCGCGCAGCAGGAAGTCGGCGCGGCCGTGGAACTCGCCGTCGAAGAACGACGCCTGCGCGACGACGTCGGCCCCCGCCTCGACGGCGGCGAGCGTGGCGCCGTGCGCGGCCTCGAGCGCGTCGCGGGTGAGCCGCGCGACGGGCTCGACCTCGACCACGCCGCCGGGGACGCCCTCGCGCGCCCGCCCGTAGCGGGAGACGTACTCGTCCAGCACGCGGCGCTCGTGCGCGTCGCCGAGCGCGGCCGTGCGCGCGAGCATCGCGTCGGCCTCCCGCTCGCGCCGCGGCGCGCGACCCAGCAGCTCGTCGAGGCGGCGCAGCAGCCGGAACTCGCACCCGGCGGCCACGACCAGGTCGCTCGCGGAATGCACCACCGTCGGCTCCGGCGCGCGGGCGCCGTCGGTGGGGGGCGGGTCGAGGAGGAACATGCCCCCGGTCTACCAGCGGCGACCGACACCCTCCCATGAGCGTTGTGAGCGGGCATTTGGCCCGGTTCGCGCCCCCGAACGGGGCCAAACGCCCCCGCACAAACCGCCCGGGCCGAACGCCGCCCCATGCAAGCAAGAATGATGCAAGCGTAGGTT
>NZ_JBHWYY010000105.1:8923-11499 GCF_042728595.1 Isoptericola sp. NPDC060185
AACATCCCCCCGTCAATCCCGGGGCGCACCACCCCCACCCCGTGCGCTTGGTGCGGGGGATTTGGCCCGGGGTCCCCCCCGTCCGGGGCCAAACGCCCGCTCACAACCCTCCGGGGCCGAACGCCGCGCCTTGCATGCAAGATGGATGCAAGCGTAGGTTGCCCCGGGTGACCACCTCCAGCGCGGCCCCGACGTCGCCGCCCCCCAGCGCCGCCGAGCGCGCCTACCGGCTCACCAAGGCGAAGATCCTCTCGGGCGAGGTGCCCGGCGGGCACCTCCTCGCCGAGGGCGACATCGCCGCCGAGCTGGGCATCAGCCGCACCCCCGTGCACGAGGCGTTCCTGCGCCTCGACACCGAGGGGCTGCTCGCCGTCGCGCCCCGCCGCGGCGCCGCCGTCGTGCCCATGGCCCCCGACGAGGCGCGCGACGTGCTGGAGATGCGCGAGGCCGTGGAGCGCTCCACCGCGCGCCGCGCTCTGGCGCACGGGCGCCCCGCCGACGCGGTCGTCGAGGAGCTGCGGGCCCACGTCGAGCGCCAGCGGGCGGCGGCCACGCAGGGCGACGTCGACGCGTTCGCCACGGCCGACTCCGCGTTCCACGGCGTGCTCGTGCGGGCGTCGCGCAACCAGACCGCGGTGCAGTTCATGGGGCTGCTGCGCGACCGGCAGCTGCGCCTCATGTACCAGCACCTGCACGTGGGCCCGCAGGAGGTCGCCGCCGCGCTCGCCGAGCACGAGGCCATGCTGGCCGCCGTCGAGCAGGGCGACGCCGACGCCTACTGCGACCTGCTGCACGACCACGTGCGCCGGCACCGGGGCATCCTGTGAGGCGCAGCTGGCTGGGCGCGTTCGCCGCGCTGTTCGTGTGCTCCTGGGCGGGCAACCAGTTCACCCCCGTGCTCCTCATGTACGAACAGGTGCAGGGCTACGGCGACGCCACCGTGAACGCGTTCCTCGGCGTGTACGTGCTCGGCCTCGCGCCTGCGCTGCTCGTCGCGGGGACGCTGTCGGACCGGTTCGGGCGCCGCCCCGTCATGCTCGTCGGCACCGTCTGCGCGATGGCGGCCAGCGCCGTCCTCGCGCTCGGCTTCCTGGGCCCGGTGCCGATCTACGTCGGGCGGCTGCTCGCCGGGATCACGGTCGGGACGGCGACGTCGGTCGGGACGAGCTGGCTCAAGGAGCTGTCGCAGGTCCCGTTCGACCGCGACGCCGACTCCGGGTCCGGCGCGCGACGCGCGTCGCTCGCGTTCACGCTCGGGTCCGCCGTCGGGGCGCTCGTCGCCGGCAGCCTCGCGCAGTGGGGGCCGTGGCCCGAGGTGCTGCCGTTCGTCGTGCACCTGGTCGTCACGGCGCCGTTCCTGCTGGTCGTGCTCCGCACGCCGGAGACCGTCGCGTTCGGCGGGTCTCCCGGGCCGTGGTGGCGCGGCCTCCGCGTCCCGGCGGCCGGCCATCGTCGCTTCACCGGCGTGGTCGCCGTCGTCGCGCCGTGGATCTTCGTGGTCGCCGCCCTCGCCTACGGCTACGCGCCGGTGCTCCTGCGCGACCAGACGCAGGGCCTCGGCGTGGCGTACGCCACGCTCGTCACCGTGGTCGCGCTCGGCGTCGCCGCGGTGGTGCAGCCGGCGGCCAAGCGCCTCGACGCCGTCGACAGCGCGCGCGGGCTCGCCGTCGCGGTCGGCCTGCTCACCGTGGCCGTCGCGTGCGTGGGGCTGACCGTCACGACCGGCGGTCCGTGGTGGGGCGTGGGCGCCGCCGTGGTCGCGGGCGCCGGCATGGGGATCGGCCTGTCCTCGGCGCTCCTGGAGGTCCAGCGCATCGCCGGGCCGCGCCACCTGGCCGGGCTGACCGGCGTGTTCTACGCCGTCGCGTACGCCGGGTTCCTCACGCCTGCGGTGATGGCGGCGATCACCCCGCCGTTCACGACGGGGCAGCTGTTCGTGGCCCTCGTGGTCCTCGGGGCCGTCTCGACCGGCGCCGTCCTGGCGCGCTACCGCAAGCACCTCCCCGGGGCCTGACGCCCCGGTCGGGACCCCCTCCGGGCGCCGTCGGGCGCGGACCGGCATGGACCTGGGCAGACGGTTTCCGCCATAGTGGGTGCCGCTCGACGACGGAGGAGTGTCATGGCTGTGCGTTTCAACCCGCCCCCGGGGTGGCAGGTTCCCCCCGGATTCCGGCCCGACGCCGGGTGGGTCCCCGACCCCGCGTGGCCGCCCGCGCCCCAGGGTTGGGACTACTGGGTGGACGACGCCCTGACCGCCACGCGCCCGGCGCGGCCCGAGACGCCGGCCGAGGCGACCACCGTCATGGCGCCCGTCCCGGCCGCCGCCGCGCCCACCGCCGTCGCGACGATGCCCCCGGCCGTCGCGACCACCGCGGCGTACGCCGCGCCTCCGGTCGCCACCACCGCGACGTACGGCGCCCCGGTCGCGACCCTCGCGCCGCCGCCCCCGCCCCCGGTCGCGCCGGCCCCGCCCGCGCCTCCCGCGGTCGGGCACCCCGGCGACGACGCCGGCGTGATGGCTACCGTCTCGACCGCGCTGCGCGGCGTCGGCGACAGGCTCCGCGCGGGCCGCGAGG